>MGRI01000074.1:5218-26259 GCA_001798105.1 Deltaproteobacteria bacterium RIFCSPHIGHO2_02_FULL_40_11 | reverse complement strand
CTGCAGGAATGCCACAAGACGTTAAAAAAGAAGCCTTAAAACAAGCAGATCGCTTGGAACGCATGCATCCAGATTCTTCGGAATCCACCGTAGTTCGAAATTACTTAGAATGGTTGTGTGATGTGCCTTGGAGCAAGCATACCGAAGATGCTATCGATTTAAAAAAGGCGAAAGAAGTCTTGGATGAAGATCACTATGGATTAGAAAAAATTAAAGAAAGAATTTTAGAATTTTTAGCGGTTCGAAAAATTAAAGAACATATTGCGGGTCCTATTTTATGTTTTGTGGGGCCGCCCGGGGTGGGAAAAACGTCTCTTGGAAAATCAATTGCAAGAGCCATGGGACGAAAATTTCATCGCATCTCTTTAGGGGGAGTTCGAGATGAAGCTGAAATTCGAGGACACAGGCGTACCTATGTAGGGGCCATGCCAGGAAAAATTATTCAAGGCCTCAAACAAGTTCAAACCAATAATCCAATCTTTATGCTGGATGAAGTGGATAAACTGGGTGCCGATTTTCGGGGTGACCCCTCTTCCGCCCTCTTAGAAGTTTTGGATCCAGAACAAAATAATACATTTACAGATCATTATTTAAATGTGCATTTTAATCTTTCAAAAGTTTTATTTATTGCAACCGCCAATTTAACAGATCCCATTCCACCTGCATTAAAAGACCGGATGGAAGTGATTCAAATTCCAGGCTATACGGCACATGAAAAAATAAAAATTGCTCAAAAGTTTTTGGTGCCCAAACAAATGGAACACAATGGTTTAAAACCCGGTACTGTTGAATTCGCAGATTCGGGCATTCAAAAAATTATTCATAATTATACCCAAGAAGCCGGACTTCGAAATTTAGAAAGAGAAATTGCGGGCGTTTGCAGAAAAGTGGCTAGACAGGTCTCTGAGGGCTATACAGGAACCATCCAAATTACAGACAAAAATGTGCCAAATTACTTGGGCATTATGAAATATTTTCGAGATGAAGAGAAACAAGAAAAAAATGAAATTGGAATAGCGACCGGGTTGGCCTGGACGCCTTATGGTGGAGAAGTTTTATCTGTCGAAGCCCGTGAAATGAAAGCAAAAAACAGGGCTTTTACGCTGACCGGCCAATTGGGCGATGTGATGAAAGAGTCTGCACAGGCGGCCTTAACCTATCTTAGGTCCAAACAAGACGAATTTAATATTCCCGAAGATTATTTTGAAACACATGAAATTCATATTCATGTTCCCCAAGGGGCGATTCCCAAAGATGGTCCTTCGGCGGGCGTAACACTTGCCACAGCCATGCTTTCGATGATTACCAAGCGCCCCGTTCGAAAAGACATTGCCATGACCGGTGAAATTAGCCTCTCTGGAAAAGTTTATGCCGTGGGGGGTGTTCGAGATAAAGTTTTAGCAGCCCTTCGAAATGATATCCAAACTGTGATTATTCCTTATCAAAATCATCATATGCTGACAGAAATTCCAAAAGACATTCGCGCCCAAATTAAATTTATCTTTGCAAAAACATTAGATGATGTGTTTGAAGCGGCCCTAGAAAAGGAAAAAGAAGGGCAGAAACCGTATTCTATCCATCCCGTCGAAAAAGCCGCCTAAGCTTTAACGTCTTTCACTGTACAAATCAATGTTCCCTTAAAAAGTTGAACAGAAATTTCGTCATTTTTTTGAACTTCTTGGGTGGTGCGAATAATTTTATTTTTGAGATGTGTAATGCTATATCCGCGCTCCAAAATGGTTAAGGGATTGAGTTGCGAAAGAATAGACCTTAAATTTTTAAGATTTTGTCTTTTTTGTTCTAAAGCATAGTTTATTTCTGAAGGTAAGTTCGAAGTAATACGTTCAAATCTGTTTTTCGCGTCTTTTATATTTTGTAAAAGGGTGTAACTTAAGCGTTCTTGAAGATCCGCCATGCGCAGACGCCAATCCTGGAGGTTTCGTCTGGGGTCGATGATTCGTCCAGAAAATTCAGACAAACGATGTTTTAGCTTTTGAATCCGCGAAAGATAAGCCTGTCTGAGATGCGTCATCTGATTTAAAACTTGCTTTTGAAGATCGACTTTGTTTTTCACAACCAATTCTGCTGCTGCAGAAGGGGTGGGCGCTCTTAAATCGGCCACAAAATCTGAAATCGTAAAATCAACTTCGTGTCCAACGCAAGAAATAATCGGAATTTTCGATTCAAAAATAGCGCGGGCCACAATTTCTTCATTAAAAGACCACAGGTCTTCCAGCGAACCGCCCCCTCTTCCCAATAAAATAACGTCGTGTTCATTCATTTGATTTGCAATTTGAATGGCGCTTGCAATTTCTTGTGGGGCTTTGTCCCCTTGCACCGAAGCTGGGATTAAAAGAATTTCTACATTGGAAAATCTTCTATTTAAAACATTCAGCATGTCTCGAATGGCGGCTCCTGTGGGAGACGTAATAATGGCTATTTTTTGAGGTAAATAGGGAATGGGTTTTTTATGCTTTGCATCAAACAAGCCTTCTTTCGAGAGCTTTTCTTTCAGCTTTTCAAATTGAAGCTGTAAGGCGCCGAGCCCAACAGGCTCCATTTGATCAATTAAAAGCTGATAGCTGCCCCTGGGCTCATAAACCGTAATGCGGCCGCCACAAATAACTTCCAACCCCTCTTCGACATCGAATTTTAAATATTGGTTTTTAAAGCGAAACATCACACAATTGAGGTTCGATTTTTCGTCTTTGAGCGTAAAATAAAAGTGCCCAGAGCCAGGCTTTTTAAAAGAAGAAATCTCGCCTTTGACCCAAACCGAATCAAACCCTGTTTCGAGGAGATTTTTAATGTCTTTGGTGAGGGACGTAACAGAAAAAACATTTCTACCGGGTTTGGCTTGAGATGGAGGCAATTCAAAATTTTGAGTTATTTCAGGCATCTAGCCGTTTATCCCATAGGCGCAAAGCCATTGTCAACAGCGTGGGCTTTCCCGTATACTAACAGTATGTTTTGGCTGCTTCGAAAAGGGTTTAAATTGGGGGTTATCCTACTCGCTGTGTATGGGATTGCCCATCTTCCTGTAAAGGGAGAACCCCTTTGGAAGGCATTTACAATAAACCAGCGCATTGGAAAGAAAAAAATAAAATCGTTGTTTCGAGAGTTTAAAGAAAATTTAACGCATACGTTTGTCATCCCGGGCGAGCGTAGCGAGACCCGGGATCCATCAAAGATAAAATCCCCGCGACCTAAAGAAATGTTCAAGGCTTCTGAAGAAGAAAAACTCAAAGAACTTTTATCGGAAAGATAATCGTATCAAAGATAAAATCCGTATACCTTCTTTTGGTAAGGGGCACACGGATTCTATCTTATGATAAAATCTTCTTTTCAGCTTATTCGTGAACAGCTTTGCCAGTATCCGTTTTATCGGAATCTGTCAGTTCACCGTTAACTGTTTGTTTGGCGTCATTTTCGCCATTAAACACAACAGAGCAGCTGGCATTGTCACGGCCGGTCATTTCTTCAACAGAAGCTTTGTCTTTCTTTACTTCTTCCGAAAATGACGGCGTCGCAAATCCAACCACCGCAAACAGGGCGAGCAATAATCCTAACTTTTTCATGGTACATTCCTCCTTACAATTTACACGAAACACATTCGTACTTTATAAGTATTGCAACCTGGGTGCCAAGTCCCTCTGGGTAGGGGGATATTGGCATTTTCCAATTAATTTCAGATACTTACCTAAGTTTCTCATGTGTTTCTAATCCTTTAATTTCGTCCATTTTTTGTTCAACTTTTGGTCACCCGCTAGATGTTTAAACTGACCCCCGCAGGTCGAATCACATCCAGTAAACTCTGGAAAGCTGAGGTGACTTCTACGGCAATTTTACGTCCAGCGGTGCTCTTTACGTTCGTAATGACCCCTGCGGCATTGTAGCTCACCATAATGGACCCGATGCCTTCTTGGGTAATCTTGGTGGGTTTGCCAAGCTCGTTATATTCAAAGGCAATCTTTTTGCCACTTTGGTCCACAAGTTTACGAATGCGTCCTTTGGTGTCGTAGAAGAGTTGCACAGAAATCTTCCGAACATCATTTTTTGCAAACGCAAGGTTTCCTTTGGCATCGTATTTATAGTCTGTGACATCTGGTTTCTTTTGTTGCGGCATCGTGCGCGTTACTTTCGAAACCTTGTTGAATTTATTTTCATAGGTTAGGACCACCATTTCTCCACTGGGTGACACTTTTTTCTTCAGTAACCCATTATCTAAGTATTCAAAGCGTGTGATTTTCCCTTCGCGATTAATGGATAAAGGTTTGCCACAACATTCAGAATACTCTGTGTCTGTTTTTACCCCATCTAAAACCGTTACGATTTTTTTCGTAAATTGAGAGCCATTGTTTCGGGTGCCAAATTCGTAACTGTATTTATCAACGGTGGTGACCATATTGGGTTTTTTCCCAATTTCTTTTGAAACCACAACATCGAAGAATTGCTCAGGCTTGCCTTTGGTGTCGTATCGATAGGTTGTTAAAATATCTTCAGGCCCTTGGTGAGAAATAATGCGATCTTCTGCGTCATAGTTCATGGCTTCTTTTTGGCCTGTAGGGTAGAGCACTTCTGTCATATGGTGCTTATTATTGTACTTATGGTGAAACTCATATCCCTTTGCGTTTTTGGCGTATTCCAGGTCTTTGGCTTTGGTATATTTATACAAGCACTTTTGTCCTAAGGGTGAAGTAATCTCAGAGACAAGTCCTTGTGTGTTGTATTCCAATGCAATTCTGCGTCCTGTGGTATCTACGACTTTCACCAATTGATTTTTTGCATTGTACTCTAAGCGCACAAAGTTTTTGTTGGGATCTTGCATTTTTACCAAAAGGCCTTTGGCGTTAAAAATTTCTTGTCTGCCATCTGCAAAACTTCGGGTCCAAAGAATTTCGCCAGCTTTTGTTTTGGCTTTTTTCAATTCCTCGGGTCCTCTGTCATTTGCAAAAAGAGGGGTGCCAACGGCAATCTCTTGAACAAATTTTCTTTCGGTTGCGACTTTATGGCGAAGCTTAGCATCTGTTAAAAGAGATTTTTTAAGCTCAGGCGTTTTTGAGGTGCCTGGAATTTTTTCCCAAAGATCATTTACAAATTTTTCAATATTGGCTTTGGTATATTTTTGAGGGGTAAAGGTTGTTTTAAACCCGCCCCCAAATTCTGTAATTTCTACCGTGCCTTCGGGTGTCACTTCAAAGTCAATATCGAAATTACTTCCCCATTTATGTCCAAACATCCCAAGGTATCCAGACTTGGAGTTAAAAGAACGCTCAACTTTGAGTGCAAATCCATGTCCAGGTACCAAAAAATCTTGGTAGTAGTGGTTAATATTGCCGTTTTGCACATTGATTTGGCCTTGGCCAAAGGCAATGTGCGATAGGAGCAATATCCCGCCTAAGATTACGTAGTTTAAAGTTTTCATATTTAGGTCCCCCCTTGAGTTAATTCCTTTATATCCTTATCGTCACAATTTTCTTAATCATGAGTGCGCCAATTGAGAGCATAAAAAGCCCAATAAAAACAAGTATATAGCCAGGCCATGTTGTAAAAAGAGGTTCCATGTGTTTGGGATCAACCATGGTCATAAAAAAAGCAAGCCCAAACGGGGTCAGCGTTAAGATTGTGCCTTGAAATACCCCCTGCATGGTCATGGCAGAGACTTTGTTTTCAAGTTTGAGCCGTTCTCGAATGGTATGAACGATGGTATCAAAGGTTTCTGCCAAGTTTCCGCCGGTTTCTCTTAAAACGACAACGGCTGTGACAAACATTTCAATGTCTTCGGATTCCACACGTCGGGCAAAGTTTAAAAATGCTTCTTCAATGGTAAGGCCCAGGCGGTGTTCCGATAAAATTAAATTCATTTCTTGAGAAAGTGGGTCTGGCATTTCTTCGGCGGTGTGCTGAACGGCTTGGACCAAACTTTGACCCGAGCGTAGGGCGCTGGACATCAGTGTTAAGCCATCGATGAGTTGGGTATTAATGGTGAGTTGTCTTTTTTTCGAAAGATAGCCCATCAAAGGCATCGGAAGCTTAAAGCCGACAAGTACGGTTACAGAGGCAAAGAGCAGTCCTGTAAAAAAACGGGGCCAAAAAAGAACAAAGACCAAAAGCCCTAAAATAAAAGGGGCAATCATTAAAATTTGAAAAGTTGCTTTGGCAGAAATAGGCATAAACATCATATCCATTTTTTTAGAAACCCATTTGGCGGTACCTACCGTATGGTTTTCAATCCACCCATAAGAATATAAAGCGATGATGAAGGCCAAAAGCCCAACCAGTGCATATGAAATGAAGAGTGTAAATTCCATGTTAATCTGACTTTCTCCTCTTTAAAATCCCACTCGAAATGAACCCCTTTGGCGTTCGAAGGCCTCGATCGTGTAGCTCCTGAATGAATTGCGGAACGTTGCCTGTAAACGAATGTTTTCCAAGCACAGTGTGTTTGGCATCAATGCCTTCTTGTTTAAAAATAAAAATATCTTGAAGCGTGATGACGTTTTCATTCATGCCGGTAACTTCACTAATATGTGTAATTTTACGCGTCCCATCTGAAAATCTTGAAATTTGAACAATTAAATTTACAGCAGAACCAATTTGTTCTCGAATGGCACGAGAAGGTAAATCCATGCCTGCCATCATGACCAAGGTTTCAAGCCTGGATAAGCAATCTCTGGGGGTGTTGGCGTGAATGGTGGTCATCGATCCATCGTGGCCTGTGTTCATGGCCTGGAGCATATCTAGCGCAGCACCATCTCTACATTCTCCAACCACAATTCGATCAGGACGCATACGCAGGGTGTTTCGAACCAAATCTCGAATGGTAATGGCTCCCTTTCCTTCAATATTGGGGGGGCGACTTTCAAGGCGGCACACATGCGGTTGGGTGAGGCGCAGTTCTGCGGAATCTTCAACCGTAATAATGCGTTCATTTTTAGGAATAAAAGAAGACAGCACATTTAAAAGCGTTGTTTTCCCTGTGCCCGTTCCCCCGCTTACCACAATATTTCGTCTGGATTCAATGGCAGCCCTTAAAAAATCGGTCATCTCATCGTTTAAAGAGCCAAACTTCATGAGATCTTGAATGATAAAAGGGCGTTTGGAAAATTTTCGAATGGTAATCATGGGGCCATCCAATGCCAGAGGTGGAATAATGGCATGCACCCGAGAGCCGTCGGGGAGCCTGGCGTCTACGTAAGGTGTTTTTTCATCAATCCGTCTTCCCAGCGGGGCCACAATTCTTTCGATGACGCCTAAAAGTTGTTTATTGCTGGTAAATGCAAGCGGGGCCAATTGGACTTTCCCATTTTTTTCAATATAGATTTGATCTTTTCGGTTCACCATAATTTCAGTGACGTCGGGATCGGCAAGCAAGCGCTCCAAAGCGCCGAGCCCGAGGGCTTCATCCAAAATGTCTTTAATAAACCCACGGGTTTCTGTGCGATCTCCCACATGAATATTGTCACGTTCCATAATACTTAAAATCGCTTGTTGTGTTTTTTGACGAAGCAGCGCCATTTTCTTTGGATCGTTTCCGGTTTCGGTATCCAGTTTTTTTAAATTTAGTTCTGAAATGAGTTGATCTAAAATATTTCGTTTGAGTTTTATTTTAGGATCGTGCGCGGGAATTTGAGACGGAAATTCAGAAACACGGCTTCCTTCTGTTCCCGTTGCCTTTAAGCTTTGCGTCAATGCTGTGCCAGCCGTTTGAACATGATACCCTCGTTCCAGAATTTTTTTGGTTTCAATCACTTGCACCAATTGGTTTAAATATTTTGCAGCGATGGATTTTGGATATTTTTGAACAAAAGCAACCCCTTCTTTTTCGCTTTCCAGAATGGCTGGATCGTAGGGGAGCGCGCCTAAAATATTACATTTCAATTTTTCTTTAATTTCATGCGGGTTTACTTTTTCTTTTGGGTTGTATTGGTTTAAAATAACGTACACGATTTCTTTCGGAACTTTTTCATAGAGATTTTTAAGAAGGTCTTGTGTTTGATTGAGTGCAGCTTCCTCTAAAAGGGTGGGAACCAAAATGGCGGCTGCATTTAATAAGTGAGACGCATTTTCATGAACCTCTACCGTTTCATTGTTTTCAAACAAAAACGCAAGATTTCTGGCCAAAGTGGTTTTTCCACTTTCTTTGGCGCCATACACTAAAATTTCAAATTTAGAAGACATCTTATTTTAACCGAAACTTTCTTTTGAGTTTTTCAGCACCTTCGGAGGCAGAAGGTAAAATTTCAGGGGTAATAAACACAACAAACTGACTTTTATTATTTTGAAACGATTTCGAACGATACAAATTAAATAAAATATTTTGGCGTTCGGCGATATGCGCGGGCAAACGATTAAAATTGGTCGCAATATTGCTGGTGACCAATCCGCCGAGTGCTGCGCTCTCGCCTGCATTTAAGATGAGTACGGTTGTTACATTATTATGTGAAATCGAAGGAACCCCTTGTGCGTTAAAATCTAAAATCGTCAGGAGATCAAAATTAACTTCTAAGCGGACCTGACTGGTTTCAGGAAGCACCGTGGGTTTAATTTCCATGGTGAGGCCCACATCTTTAAATTCCGTGCCTTGAACAGTTCCTCCCCCTTGAGCAGACAAAACGGTAATGGGAATTTGTGTGGCATTTTTAAGGATACCTTGTTGTTGGTCTTGGACAATCAGGGAACTTGCTTCTAAAACACGTGCATGGCCGTGAGTTTTGGCGTTATCGAGCTTTGGAATCAGACTCGAAATCGTTCCAGAAATGGTGGAAGTGAGGCTTCCATTTTTGACATCAATTTTGGTTTCATCTGAAATACCAGGCGTCCAATTAAATCTAAAATTTTTGGCATAGTTTTTATTCAGCTCTACGTAATGTGCTGTAATTCGAATAATTTTGGCAGCTTCAGCCGCAGGCTTGGGTTTTCGAATGAGAAGGTTGACGACCGCGGGTGGCCCACCAGAGCCTTCCGCAGGTTTCTTTAAAATTCCTTTTTGCTCGGCTTCTGTAATAAAAATAGGAGGCACATAACTTTCTGCCGTTTTTATGACAATTTTTGCATTTTTATCTGGGTCAACATCAGAGCCGTACTCAACGCCGCCTTCAATCAAAAATCTTTGATTAATGGCGCGGACACTGACTTCTTTAAACCCTTTTTTATGAATATCTTCTTCCATTTTTTCAGCAATAATTTTTTGCGCCAAGGGGCTTAAAGACGCAACGACGCCAACTTCACCTTCGGCATATTGTTGAGAAACAGTAATAATTCTGTTTAAATGTTGGGGAAGTAAAATTTCCCCATCGATTAAAACTTTTTTACCAATAATTTTAATTTCTACACCTTCCACATCTTTTAAAAGGGCTCTGAGTTCATTGGCAACGCGCGCGCGATCCGACACAATGACGCGCACATTAAGCCTGAGTCTGTTTATTTTTTGAAGATCTTGAACCGTGATGGTTGTTTGGCCTGCTTTTTTTGCAACCAGTGTAATTTCTTTGGTTTCGCGAAGGGCAATAAAATTACACACATTGGGATCTCCAACAATGATGTTCCCCGGCGTAAAACCCAGGGGTTCTGTTCGTGTTTCTCCAGAAATGATGGTGACTGTTTTTTCTTGCAGGGTTGGCGCTGTCTGTGACCATGCAAAATTCGAAAGCCCGAAAAGAAGTGCAATAGAAATGGGTAAAATCGTAAATATTTTTTTCATCTTTTTTAATACACAGGCGTCATCTGTGTTCCTCTAAACTCCATCCATCTGGGTTGGCGTTCTGTTTTAATTTCTTGTTTTTGACCTTTTTTACTTCTCTCTCCTAAGACTTTATCGGAATCTGTCGTAAAGAGTTTTTCAATGGATCTGTCGTCGGCATTTCTTAAAGCTAAAAAGATATTGCCTGCCCCGGATGTTAATAAAAACACGATGCTTTGGGCTTCTTCGGGGTTTACTTCAATCGTTACATTTTGATAAGGTTCTTGTCTGAGATCTTGTTTAATTTCTTTTCCAGAAATGGGGTCTTTGCGAATTTCTACAGGCACAGAAGCCACAATGTTTCTGCCACTGGCCACAACCAAAATGTCTTGTAAAACGGTTTTGACCTCCCGATTTTCCCGATCGCCACTTCCGTAATCAATGGAAGAAAGAATATCGATGCGATCTCCGGGTTTAATGAGCCGGGCGACGCCACTAATGTCATTCACAGGAATAGAAACCGCGCGTTTTCCTTTGGTCACGCGTGTGGAAAGTTTCGTTTGTGATTCTTTAAATAAAAGTTTGTTTTGAAGAATTTGTTCGCCTTTTTTGATGGGAACAGTTGTGACCAAACCCAAAATATCTGGCATCTCGGAATAGGTTCCGGGTTGAATATAGCTTCTGGGAACGGAATCCACGCGAAGCATGGTTTCGTCAATGGTGGTTAAGGCCTGAATGTCTTGGTTTGCAACCACCACTTTTTGCGGTGTTGCAAGTTCTAAAATGGAAGCGCGTTGTTGGTTTACAAACGACCATACCAACGCCACGGCCAGTAATGCAATCACCAGTGAAATTAAAACTGCTCTTGGGTTTGCCATAATTTATTCTCCACACTGCATGGTTCTACAAATTCCCAAACGTTGGGAAATTGGCTCTGTGGCTTGTCCATCGATACTTAAAAAAGGGATGCCACCTGTTTGAATGCGATCTGCCGTAAAATCTTTACCTTGTGGATCTCGGGCCAACTGTCTTCCTTGTGCAAGTTCAGCTGGGCCATTGGCGTGATAATTAATTTGTTCCATAAGCGCAGCCTTCGCGTTTTCTTGCGCAACGGAAGCCGCATAAATGGTTTTAAAAACTTGAAAACTAAACATGAGAAAAAATGCCAGCATCGGAACCAAAATTACAAATTCAATCATCGCTTGCCCTTTCTTATTCATTGTCAAACACTCCTTGATCCGGCTGAAGCGGCAGCGGTTGTCGATATAAAGGAGATGTGCTCTGTCCCCCCAAACGTGCCGCATCTGCATTTCCAAAAAGAGGGATGTAGCTTAAGACATCGTAGTTCAAAAGAATGCTGTCGAGTTGCACATATCCATTTTGAGGGGCTTTCGGGGTGGCAATAAAGCTGAGTTTGCTTTGGGTTTCAGTCCCCACCATGTCTTCAATATATTGCCCGGCAGTTGCCGGGGTTGAAGATTCACTTCTCGCCGCCATAAAGGTTGCGTACTTCATGATGTGGGCTGTGACATAGGTGAGAGACAATTGAAAATGCGCCATCACAATAAAAAGCAAAAGCACAAAGACAAACAGAAATTCTGTTAAGGCTTGGCCTTTATTGTTTCTAATTTTCTTCCACATACGTTCCTCTACCGAAACCCAATCCCCGTTTCGAGTTCCTCTTCAATCACTTTTTCTTTCAGCTGGGGCCCTGCTTCTTGAAAAATATCACGCACAAAAGACCCCACTTTTAAAGCAATGAGGGCAACGAGCGAAACCAAAAGCAGGTATTCCACCATGGTTTGCCCGCGGTGATTCAATCTATTGGCCGCCACCTAAGGCTCCAATGGCTTCCTGAATTTTACTTCCGACATTGCCTACGATACTTTGGAATTGGGGTTTAAAAACTGAAAATAAAACCATCACAATCCCCACAACAAACACAAGCATCAATACGTATTCCAACGTATTTTGCCCTTTTTTATTTTGTAATGAACGAAACATGCATTCCTCCTTTTTTTGGGACATGCCCCACAACAATACACAGGTATGCCCTTCCATAGGGCTTATCGGCTCACGGTTTGAATATATTAAGGCCTAAAATCATGTATTTTGAGCTCACGTTCCACCTATTCTTAATTATACCCAGAACTGCCTATTTCTCAAGCATCTGGGTCAGATCCCTTTGCATAAATTGTGGTCAAAACTTTAAAATAAGGGCGCTGTGATCAAATTGAGGGTGGGTGGCATGCGCGGCTTCAACGATAATCTTAGCTAAGCTATTGAAATTATTTAAGTTTTTTTGAATGAGGGTGGCGAGCTTTGTTTCAGAGAGGCTGTTGATAACTCCGGAAGATAAAAACACAAATAAATCCAATGACTTAAATGTTCTTTCCACAACTTTATCCACAGGGATCATGGCTTCTTTGCCCAAGAAATTTAGCGAGAGATTATGCTGTGCTTTGAGCGGGGTCCATTTTTTATGCTCTGCCAGCGACTCATCTTGGGTGAGTTGAATAAGTTTGTCTTTTTGAAACATATAGGCCCTGCAATTGCCAACACTTCCCAAAATTACTTTTTCTGGAAGTGTAAGAAGTGCAATGCAATTGGTGCCCATCCATCCCTGTTTGTCATCGTGCTTGGCGCGTTCAAAAACCTTGGTATTGAGTTTCAGAAGCAGCATGCGCAAATAATTTTCTTCTAATGAAAGGCCTTCTTTTTTTGAAAAAGGCCATGTGGATTCAGTTTCCAATGAACTGGAATGTGAAAATTGTGGAAACAGGTCGCAGGCCATTTGACTTGCAATCGTGCCAAAGCCCGGTCCGCCCATGCCATCACATAAAATAAAACTACCTGTGGTTTCATCTATGCCGATTGCATCTTCATTCACGTTTGTCAGCGTGTTGGGCAGAGAATGTTGAGAGATCTTAATTTTTTTATTCATAGCGTTTTAATTTTCGCGCTGCTTTTTGATGATATTCATCATCTTGCGGTATTTTTTCAGTAATCCATTTATATTTTTGAATGGCAGAATCAACTCTCCCGACATTTTCATCAATAATAGCTTCTGTGTATTCCCGTTTGGCAAGGCCATGTAGGGAGAACAGAATTTTATCGTTTAACTTTCGTGCATCTTCATGGGAAGGATATTCTTCTAAAATTTTGTCTAAAATGGCTTTGGCTTGAATATATTCTTTCGATTCCACCAACCCTTTGGCTTGTGTCATGAGGGGGAAATATTTTTGATCCAGTCGCTCTTTGGTGAAATTAATAAACTGTTCTGCTTTGGCATAATAGCTGGGGTCAATATTTTCCAGGTGCATGACCTTGCGCCAGGTTTGAAGTGCCTTTAGCGGTTCATTTTTTTGATTGAGTTGTGAGCCTTCTGCTAAAAATCGCTCCGCTTCTTTATTTCTGGTTTGGCGTTGGGAAACTTGAGGTTTTATTTCAGGTTTTTTATACAGTTTTTCTTCTGCAAGTTTTCTTTTTTCGCTGGCTTCAGTGTGTTCTGGGTTCAGCTCCAGGATTTTATCATACACATCAAGCGCCTTTTCCCATTGCCCGCGGTTAAAATAATCCAGGGCCACAGAAAGGCGAAGTTTTATGTCTTCTTTTAGTTTTTCTTCTTCCAACTGTGCTTGTCTGGCGCCCTCGGCACGTTTTTGTTGCGCAAGCGTTTGGGCGACAATTTCAAGCAGTTTTTTTGCCTGTGTGTATTGGGGGGCAATTTTTAACGCTTCCCCCAGCGCAATTTTTGCGCCCTCATAATTTCTATTTTTATAAGCATTTTTAGCTTCTTCAATTTTCGCAAGCACATACTGCTGATCGACCTGTGTTAAGTAGGAAAGTTCATCTGAAACTGGTTTTTCTTTTTGTGCGGTAGGGGCTTCTGTTGCGGTCTCTCTCTTGGGTTCAGGGTGTGGCGTAAATTGAAAATAAATAAACATTAGAAATACAATTCCTACGAGACTCCCTAAAATTTTAGTTCTGGGTGTCCATCGCGCTTGCTTGGGATAGTGATAAGAGGGTAATTCTCCATACGTTGTATCTGAGCTGAGGTGTGTTTCCTGGGTGACAGAACTTAAAGCAAAGGCATCTTCGTCAATGAACGCGAACTGCAGGGTTGCATTTCCAATTTGAATTTGGTCGGAACTGGTAAGTTCGGTCGGGTTTGAAATTTTTTGATGGTTCAGGTGTGTTCCATTTGTACTCTTTAAGTCTTCGAGATAATAAGTTTTATTTTTTTGATAAATTTTTGCATGTTCTCTAGAAATTTTTTCATCATCAATAAAAATATCGCAGGCTTCGTCTCGCCCAAGTGTAATTTCGGATCCAACCAAATCATAACTTTCATGGGGGCTTTTGCCTTCTAAAAGAATGAGTTTTGCACGGACTTTATGCTTTGAAATTTTCGTTTCTTCTAAAGGTTTTTCTAAAAAAGAGGCTTCTTCCATTTTTTCTTTTTCGTCTAAAAGAACAGGAAAAGATTCCGGTTCTTCTTCAGGTGTAGCCTGTTCCATGGAGCCTGCGGCTTCTAAAACCTCTTCTTTGGGCATTTCAAGAGATAGGGCGTAAGGCGGAATTTCAAAAGCGCAGGGGAGAGAAAGGGATTGTTTTTTTTCAATATCTTTCCCGTCGATTAAGAGCTTTCCGGCTTTGGAGCGTTTTTCAATCACAATTTCATCTTCTTTGAAATGGAGCGTGGCATGTACTCTGGAAATATGTTGGTCGGCCAAGGCGAGGTTACAACTTTCCGCGCGTCCAATATGAAAAGGGAAGTCAACGATTTCAATCGTGTCTATGATTTCATTTTCTTTTTTGATGACAAGTTTTATCTTCATTTTAAAATCCTTGTTTTGAAAGCTGTGTTTGCGCTTGTTCTATTTTTAAAAGACTATCGCAATATTTTTCAAAATCTTCATTGTGAAGTAATTGGCGTTCCTGGCTCACTTGGCAATAGCCTTGAGGGGGTTGCCGGTTTTTTAAAAGAGAAATGACTTGCTGAAAATGGTAAATGGCGCGTTCATACTGTCCGCCATCAAAGTAATTCATGGCAGATTTATAATGCTCTGTAACTGCTTGGGTAATGGCACTTTGGGTTTTTTCTAAATAAAGTTTAGCTTTGTGGTGATCGGGATAAAGCTCTAAGGCTGACGAAAAATCATCTAAAGCCCGTAAATAATTTTCGGCATGATATTCACGGTATCCGGATTGGTAAAAAAGATTCGCTTTTTCATAGTTTAAAGCATATTTTTCAGTTTCAATTTTGGGAAGTTCCTGAACGTCAATGGGTTCTTCTGCTGCCGTTTTTCGATCTTCTGGGGCTTTTGCTATTTTTTGTTCAGGCGTGGGTTGCATGAGGACAAATACGGTTAAGAGCAAAAGAATTCCCCCGAAGCCATAGAGAAGCATTCGAAAAGTAGAGCTGCTTTGTGTTTTCGGAAGTTCACTGGAAATGCGCTCTTGCTGTAGGTTTGAAGAACTTTGAAAAAGAGATACTTTTTTAGAAGTGCTGTGTGGATTAATAAAGCGAAAAACTGTTTTTCCAATTTGTAAAATATCTCCGGAGCTCAGTTTTTGATTTAAAATTTTCTTTTGATTGATAAAAGTACCGTTGGATGTTTCTAGATCAATGAGATAGTAGGTCCCTTCTTCAAAGGTAATTTGCGCATGATGTCTAGATACCCGTTTGTCATCTAGAATGACATCATTGTCATGCGATCTTCCAAAGTGAAGCGTGTCTTCTTCAGGCAAAACATATTGTTTTCCTTTTTGAGGACCTGAAAGTACTTCTAAAAATGGTTTAAAATCGTTCATTTATGCAGCTCGCTTTACATTTATAATATAAAAATCAATTAAGTTATCGGGTGTTCTATTGGCTGTGACATGGATTTGATAGCGTGTATCTTCTATGTCCAGATCTTCAATGCTATCTGCGCCCAAAGAGGCTTGTCCGAGTCCATGCGAAATATTTCTTAAGAGTTCTTGGTTTTCAATGAGGTCCAAAATATTTTTGTCCATGACGTCTTGGTGTTTCAACCCAGTGAGTTTTTGAAAAGGTTCGTTCATTTTTAAAACACTGTAGGCATCGTCTAAAATGACAACACCTTCGGGGAGGGCGCTTAATAAATTCTTTAAAATTTCATCCGTATTATGGGTGGGTAAGGCTTGGGCTTCAGGATCAGGATTTTTAGACAGGAGATCTCTTGTTGTTCGATAAACTTGATTAATGGTGTGGATCACACGATTCATTTCATCAAAGCGGGTGCGAAGTTCAAGATGTCGATATCCTTTTTCTTGAGCAGTTTCCATTTCTTTATAAATACGTCGAAAGGCATGAGAGGTTACTTTTTGAAGCAGAATGTAAAATGCCAAGGCAAACAAAAAGCTCATTAAGAATGCTTTTAAAAGCATGGTTTGATAGGCATTTTTTGAAAGTCCAATGCCCTCTAAATTAAAAACAGCCTGAATGATAGCAGCAACTTCATCGTTTTCGGGTGCCGTGTACAACCGAATGGGATAGGAAATCAGCATTCTATTTTCACTTATTTTTTGGGTGAGCAGAATTTTGGTTTCTGCCCCACGTAACACATCTCCTCGATTGGCAATGGGTTGATCATAGCGTTGAGCGGGTGCGATAATTTTTTTGGTGCGAGGATCAATGATGTTTACAGATAAAATGCGGTCTTCATGCTTGGCCAGTGCCGTTGATAAATTGAGGGTGTCTGAAACCAGATGCCCATCCTTTAGAGATAAAAACTTTCGATTTTCAGTTGCAATTTGTTTGATAATAAACTCCGCGCGTTTGGAAGCTTCGTTTTCGAGTTTGTCTTGATTGTATTGCAGAAGCGGAGGAACTGTAAAAATGAAATTGGCTGCCATAAATACAAATACCAGCGTGAGTGTAAAGTATTTCCATTCAATGCGCTCTACGATGACGTCCCAGACAGGGTTAAATACCTGAAAGAAGTCTTTCTTTTCTTTCTCCTTTTTTAAAACCTGTGTTTGTTTCGGAATTTCGGGTTGTGCCTGTACACGCTGAAATTCAAAGATATCATCTCCAAACGCAATTTTATCGCCAGAGGTAATTTCTTTTGTTTGAATTAAAACGCCATTTACAAATGTCCCATTTCGGCTTTTGAGATCTTCCAGAATAACAGTTTTATTTTTAAGTTGAAACCGCGCATGGTGTTTTGAAACGTTTGAGTTGGAAAGGATCATGTGACAATCTTTTTCACGGCCGACAAGGACCGGGCCTTTTTCAAAATTTAAAGAGATATCCTTATACTTTCCTTGAACGTGTTTTAATTTATACATGTGAAACCTCAATTTTTAAGGGGGTGCCTACTGTTAAATTCCATTTTTCAATGGTGCCTTGGGGCCATTCAATGGCTTCGATGGCTGTCAAATGAAGACAGGTCATGCGATAGGGTTTTAAGTTTTTATAAAGCGCTACGATTTTTTGGTGTCGGTTCACAAAGGCAACATCAATGGGATATTTCATGAAAAAAGTATCAATTAAAAAACAAGGGCTCATAATCAGCGCCTCATTGTCTTTCAATTTCGATTTGCCTAAAAGTCCAAAAATTCGATCTCGCAACTTTTTTGTTTTAAGCGCGTGATTCGAAATCAACTGGTCTTCGGCAAAAATTTTATATTTATAAGAATCCACCACCAAGATTAATCCCCCCTGAAAAAATTTGAACAATCAGCCTGGCTGCAATGGGCCCCAGAACCACAATAAAGACAGCCGGCACAATAAAAACAATGGTTGGTAACAAAACCTTTTGTGAAGCTTTTGCGCCTTCTTTTTCAGCTTTAATAAATCGATCCACACGAATTTGTTCAGATTGTTGTTTTAGGACTTCGCTAATACTTGCGCCCATTTGGTCGGCTGTGACCAAAACCGCCACCAAAGAAGAAACTTCGGGCATTTCTACACGGTCGGACATGTTGCGAAGGGCTTGGGCGCGCGTTGCACCGACTTTTAATTCTCGAAGCACTTGTCGGAGTTCTTCGATCAATGGACTGGGACGCGCTTTTTGAACCACGCGATCAATGGCGGCCATAAAGTCCAATCCAGCTTCTGTACACAGACTCATCAGATCCACCACAAAAGGAATGGCCAGGCGAATGTCAGTTTTGCGTTTTGTAATTAAGTTTTTAAGCCACAAATTGGGAAACGCCCAGCCCATGGGCGCAAAAATTAAAATCAATAAAAATGGATTGGTCAGATCTAAAGTTAAATTATAAATCACAGCAACCAAGGGGAGTAAACAAGCCAAAAGAATTTTTAGGGAAAAATATTCGTCTGGCGTAATGTCATCCGACATGCCAGCACACATAATCTTTTTTTGAATTTGTTTTCGGGCATGGTCAATCTGCAACGATTTTACAGAGGGCAAAATATAGGTTCGAACGATGGGCAGCGAGAGCTTTAAAATTAAAGATTCGCTCACAGCCCCATGAGATCCTGTTAGGGCAGCTTTTTGTGCCTGCCCCATCTTAAAAAACTGATAGGCAAGGATATAAATGCTGGCGCCAAATAAGGCATATGCAACGTATAACATGATACTTCCTTTCGATCTCTTATCGGATCGATCCCATTCGAACTTTAGGTTTTTTCAAGTGATTTTATGTACTTATCTCATTTCCACCTACGTACCGAAAGAGAGATCCACTTACCCTTAATTTTACTGAAAAAGCAAATATTGTCAAAAGCTTAGTCCAAAATCATGGGCCAAGGACCAGATTGCTTGAGCAGCAAGAAGAATCTCCTCCGCTGGTGTCCTAAAAATGCGGCAAATAAAAATGCCGCACTTTGTTTACAATGCATATTGACTCTTATACCTTTATGCCTTAAAAGTCTTCTCGCATTTATGCATACTGCTCAATATACAGATTACAGATTTTGGCTTCAAAACGAACTCACTGAAAGATGTCGAAGAAATCCAAAATATTCTTTAAGGTCTTTTTCTAAATTTCTGGGTTTGAACTCTTCAACTCTTTCTCAGCTTATCTCTGGTAAAAGACGAGCGTCCGTTAAATTACTTTCTAAGTTATGCGACAAATTAGAAATATCTCCTCTTCAAAAGAAAAAGATGGCCCAATTTTTAGAAAAACAAAAAAAGAAAAATAGCATTGATTCATCCATAAAAAAATACCCAGAGACAGCATTTCAAGAAGTAACTCCGGACATTTATGCTGTTATGTCAGAATGGTATCATTACGCAATCTTAGAGCTTACGTTCACAAAGAAATTTCAAAGCAATCCTTCCTGGATCGCCCGAAGCCTTGGGATTAGCTCTGTACAGGCCAATATTGCCATAGAACGCTTGATGCGATTAGGTTTTTTAAAGAAAGAAAGAGGGAGATTTATTAAAACAAGTCCGCCTCTCACAAACTTTTCAAAAGAAATTACCTTACCTGCTTTAAGGCGCCTCCAAGAAGATATTTTAAAGCTGGGATTAGAATCACTTCATAATATTTCTATTACTGAAAGAGATATGTCTTCTATGACCATGGCAATCGATACAAAAAAAATGCCAGAAGCCAAAAAAATTATTACTGAATTTAGAAGAAAGCTTTGTAAGTTTTTAGAAGATGGCAAACAAACTCAAGTATATCACTTGGGAATTCAACTATACCCTGTATCAAAAAAGGAGGTCTGAGATGAAAATAAAAACAATTATGGGCGTGGTAATATTATCGATTACCTTAAGTCTTTTCGTACAAAGAACTGGGAATGCGGGAAACGAAGGGAAAGGAGGATTTGCTTCCTTTTATGTAAAGGAACTTCTTAATATAAGTACGAATGAGCTTTTGGTATTTATGGAAGATGTAGATCATCCTATGTTTAAAACCCATCCTGAACGAAGAGCCTTGATTATTAATGCCCTCCAAAATCTAGAGATCCTTCCAACGGAAACACGCAGCCGAAATGGAGAAGAATTGCTTTTAGATTATGATACAACGACTCATAAAATTACTGTTTTAAAAGCATTTTTTGATGCTTTTAGAGTTGCTCTCATAGACCCATACAGTAAAGAGCTTGTAAAAAGAATGCTACTTCATGAAGTGGCACATCTTTGGGATTATTCGGATACAGATGCAGAGGCTTTTGCCGTAGAGATACTCAGAAGTCCGATTGCTATTTCCTATGAACCTTTTTCCGATAGCCTAGAAAATATATGTTCAAACTTAAAAATTATTACCTCAAGAAAATATGATAGTTCAGAGGCGCAGTCTTGCTATCAAGCTGTCGCAGAAAAATATTGTGCAGAGCAAAATCCATTTAACCTGAACAGCCAATCAATAGATGTGCTTCGCTTAAATTCAAAAATTGCGCGAGAAATAAGTAAAGATCTTGGAAATTGTAGATTTTCGAATTGGGGTGGTCTTGTAGTCGCAACAAGGCAACGTTCTGAAACGCTAGAATGGACATTGCTGAATGCATCTAGTGATTTTACTACGCAAGCTGTGGGCCAACATACAGGCATAGATCAAGCCAAGTGGCAGCGTATTCGTGAAGCAGCAAAACGAAAGACAGATGAAAAATTCGGCATTAATAATAGTATTAATGAAAATATTATATATCCAGTTCCACCTCTTTGTAACGATCACTCTATTAATCTTAGAACAGTGCCCATTGGATTTAAATGTGTAACTTCAAAAGGTAGCATTTTTGAGCGTGTTTTACATAAGAACTTTGGGGAAGCATGGAAAGGACCTGATGGGATCACTTGGAGTAATCATGTCGGCGAGCGAGTTCAAGATCAGGCGATAGAAACTTGTAGAAGTGTAGGAGGCGTGCTTCCTTCAATTATTGATTTTCAAAAGGGTGTAGCGGCTGGTTTTAGTGAGGTGCTTCCAAACATTCAGGAGCAATTATATTGGGCTTCCTCAGTTCATTCCAATGATTCGCTCAGTGTGGTTAGCACTTACAGCTTTAGTGGCCTTTATAGCCTTATTCACTACTGGGTAGGTTATTATTCTGTGCGATGTGTGGTGTATTAAGGTTAGACTTTTAAAGTTTTTCAAACCGGACGTTTTATCCCATTAAATAGGACCATTGAGCCAGACTAGGGGTATCAAAACGATTTACATTGGGCGTCCAGAAAAAATTATGGTATTCAATAAAAATGGACTTGGTCGACAAAATGTTTCAAGGGGATTTAAGTGCGCTTACCCGTTTAATTTCGCTGGTTGAGAATCAGTCTCCAAAGCTCCTCAATATTATGCCCAAAATTTATGAGCGCGCAGGCCGTGCAAAGGTGATTGGCATTACAGGTCCCCCTGGAGCTGGGAAAAGTACGCTGGTAAATGCGCTGATTCACTTAATTCGTAAGCAACGTAAAAC
>MGRI01000074.1:873-5195 GCA_001798105.1 Deltaproteobacteria bacterium RIFCSPHIGHO2_02_FULL_40_11 | reverse complement strand
GCTGTTTTGGGAGACCGAATTCGTATGCAAACGCATGCTTTAGATGAAGGGGTTTTTATTCGAAGTGTGGGGGCCAGAGGATCTTTTGGCGGACTTTCCAGGGCCACCAAAGAAATTGTTCGGCTCTACGATGCCTTTGGTTTTGATACCATTTTAGTTGAAACCGTGGGGGTGGGGCAGACAGAACTTTCCATTATGGAAGTGGCCCATACGACGGTTGTGATGTTGGTCCCAGAGTCTGGAGATACAATACAGACGCTTAAGGCAGGGCTTTTAGAAATTGCAGATATTTTTGTGGTGAATAAATCCGATCGTCCAGATGCTGCGGCGCTACAAATTCAACTGAAAGAAATGGCGGATCATATCCCGGTTTTAATGACCCAGGCGCATCAAGGGGTTGGGATTGCAGAACTCTATGAGAATATTGTGAAGCACTATGAAGGCCTCATGAAAGATGCCGATCGTTTAGAAAAAAGAAGAGCCCAAGAAAGAAAAGTGGAGTTTACGGAAATTTTGCTCAATTTTTTTAAAAAAGAATATATTTCAAAACTCGACACCAAAGAGGTTGAATCTGGGAAAAAAGATCCTTATATGGCTGCGCAAGAAGTTCTCAAAAAATTAGGCGTAATGTGAGTAAACCTTAAATGTTATGTTGAAATTTATTCAGAAACTTGTAAGAGGAATAGAAAAAATAATCAAAATCGTTTTTAAGAAAGAAAAAAAACAACGAAAGCCAACGCAACCTCCCAAAGATTTTCCAAAGGAACCGCTCAAAAAACCAATTCATCCGTGGCGAATATGTCCTAAAGGGCAACATTATCGAGTAGATCATGATGTTCAAGGTTATACAACAGCTTCTGGGAAATCAGTTGATCCTTACCATAGAAGTTGGACATGTGTAAAAAATCCTTCTGAAAAAGACCAGCTGTACTCAGAAGAAATTGATAAAATCGCGATTGAGCACTTTGCACAGTTTAAAGTAAACATTTTGGGCACAATTTCTGATTTTGGTGAACGCGGAAATATCTATGATCATATCATTCAGGGGTGGACAAAATATTGGAATGATATTTTAAAGCCTTCAGAGCAATTAAATCCACGTCTTATAAAGGCTCTGATTGCATCAGAATCTAGTTTTAATCCAAAGGCTTGGAATGGCTTATCAGGCCCAAATAGGGCCAGGGGATTAATGCAGGTACTTGATGGAACTCTTCCATTGCTTACGAATAAATACAAAGAACTTTTAGATCATCAAATTAACGTGACGGAGGAAGACATGCTGAATCCCAATTTTTCAATTTGTGTAGGCATTCGGTGGCTCTTCCGAAAAAAACAATTGGCAAGGGCATTTTTAAAAAGAGAAGTTTCCTGGCGAGAAGCTGTTATTATGTATAAAGGGATACCGTTTGAACATGAAAATGAGGTTCGTAGACTTATGGAAAACTTTGATAAATTTTATGGAGAGCTTAGTGAATAAAACAAAATTTGTGTCATTTTTAATGCTGATTATTTTTTTAAATAGGGTCAATTTAGTTTTCAGCACAGACCATTTTAATGGTTTAATTCCCCCCGGTTATGGAATTGTAACAGACGATGATCTTGCCTACGATGCTGCTCGTAGAATTATCCCGCCCTATGAGCCCAATAATGAGTTTTCAGGTGCATTATATTGGCAATGTGTTCCAAAAAGGGATGTGGTTCCAAAATACACAACATGGCGTGGCAACGATCCCATGGGAGCTTGGGATAAAATCATCACATTATGTGCTTTTGAAATCAGTATTCATCGTGAAGGAGAAGTACACCGTTATATAAGTCGTCGGGCGCTTCCCGTTGAAACGTGTAGACTATTTATGAATGAATGGAAAACAGTTACGTTGGATCAAGATATTGTTTGTTTGAATGGTGAGGGAGGCTCTTATTCCAAATCTAAAGAAAAATATAGATACTGGACATGGGAAAAATTCAAAACAAAAAAAGGATGTTTTTCCTACTTTCATGGATATTGTAATACTTCTGGATATTCAAAAAAATAAAGCTGTAATTCTAGTTGCCGAATCTATTTAAGTTTTGCTACCATAATCATTAGAAGCTTTCTCGCCTTTTAAATCCGAAGTTATTAAAGTTATAAGGAGACGCACATGCGTAGGGGACTGGCTGTACTTTTTTGCAGTTTAGGTATGGTTTTCGCAGGTAATGCAGTTTCTAAATCGGAAGTACAGTCATCTTACTTCGTCCCTGGAGAAATCCTTGTAAAATTTAAAGGGCATGTCAGCGACTTTTCCATTCAAGGCATTGGGATGCATCAATTTGTAGGCGCGGAAGTTTTAAGGTCCTACACATTGGTTCGGGGGCTCCAGCATGTACGTGTTGTAAATCCAGATATTGAAGAAGCGCTTCGGTTTTATAACAACCACCCCATGGTTGAATATGCGGAACCCAACTACATTTATTCCATAAACCGCATGGGGCCGCTGGCCACATTTCCAAATGATCCTTTATTTTCAGATCTTTGGGGATTGCGTAATACGGGCCAAAAAGACGCCAACGGCAATGAAGGTTTCCAAGGGGCAGACATCAATATGGTGGAAGCCTGGAAAAGTAGCGTGGGCAATAAAAATATTATCGTAGGCATTGTAGATACCGGCGTAGATTATACGCACGAAGATTTAAAAGAAAATATTTGGACCAACACCGCTGAAATTCCTGGTAATGAAATTGATGACGATCAAAATGGTTATGTGGATGATATCCATGGATGGGACGCTTATAACGATGATGGCGATCCCATGGACGACCACAATCATGGAACCCATGTGTCTGGCACGATTGCAGGGGTGGGTAATAACGCAAAAGGGGTCATTGGGGTCGCTCCCAATGTATCCCTTATGGGCGCAAAATTTTTAAGTGCGAATGGATCGGGTCAATTGTCAGATGCTGTCGAAGCTATTGATTACGCGGTTTTAATGGGAGCAAAAGTTTTAAATAACAGTTGGGGTGGTGGTGGCTATTCGCAAACCTTGTATGATGCCATTGAAAACGCACACAAAAAAGGGGTTATCTTTGTCGCAGCCGCTGGAAACAGTACTTTAAATAATGATTATACAGATCATTATCCGTCAAGTTACGAACTTCCAAATGTGATTGCGGTGGGTGCAACGACCAATCGCGATGAGCTGGCTTCGTTTTCAAACTATGGGATGCATACGGTGCATGTGGCTGCACCCGGAAATGCCATTATGAGTACCGTTATTGGGAACAAATATGCGGCGTATAGTGGAACATCGATGGCGACCCCTCATGTTGCAGGCGTTGTTGCGTTGCTTTTGGATGGCAATCCAGGTTTTACCGTAGAAGAGATTAAAGAACGCTTAATTTCAACATCAGACGATATTGTATCTTTAAGAAGACGGGTCATTGCAGGGGGGCGTGTGAATGCCTATAACGCCATTCACAATATTATTCCACCTTTAAAAGGCCCGAAAGATCCAGGCGATTGGCAAGAAGTGGAAAAAGAAGTTTCTACACCACACAATTATCCAAACAATTCAAAACTATCTTGGACGCTTTCCCATCCAGGAGCCACACACCTAAAACTTTACTTTAAGAAAATTGAGACAGAAGAAGGGTACGATGTAATTAAAGTAAAAAACAAAAATGGTGAAATGGTGGATTTTATTGATGGCAAGTTTGACGGTCTTTGGTCCTTCATTGTTTTGGGAGATACGGTGCATATTGAATTTGAATCCGATGCCACCATCCAAAAGTATGGGTTTGAGATCAATAAATATGCCTTTAGTGAGCGTAGTCCCCTAGAATAAAATAGATGTGGTATAATAATATATAGGACGGATGTAACGGGCTTTTTTCCGGATTCGTGACCCGAAAAACTCATGTCGAATGAGCAGAAGCGGGTTTCAAAGCGAAAAAAGTCTTTTGCAATCCAAAATCCCACAGTCGTGGGAAAGGTGAAGCGTGAAAAAGATCGCTGTGATTAAGCGACCCACATGAAGCACCTTTTTTCCCCGCTACAACCGCCCGCTTTTTTATTACGTCTGATTTGTATCTTTTGCTTTTACGGGAATAATTAAATATCTGCCAGGTTGTAAGAGTCTGGCAGATTTAATTTTATTGAGTTCCATAATGGGGTGAATGGATGTCCCATATTGTCTGGCCAGTGCATAGAGCGTATCACCGGATTGAATGCGATGTGCATGAAAAATGGTTTTATCTTTCGGTACAATCTTATCATAGTTCGCTAAAAACATTTCTTTGGTGCCCAGTGGAATGCGAAGGGCATATTCATCGGCATCGGGTGGTGT
>MGRI01000074.1:404-830 GCA_001798105.1 Deltaproteobacteria bacterium RIFCSPHIGHO2_02_FULL_40_11 | reverse complement strand
CGAATATCCGCGTATTTCACATCCAAAACTGTGGCTACGGTTCTTAAGTCTACAGGCTGATCTACGGTGACCAGATCATAAGCCCAGCGATCTTTGTAGGCGATATCCTCAAAACCATATTTTTCAGGATTTTTGGTAATCAGTGCAGCAGCAATAAATTTTGGAATATATTGTTTGGTTTCTGGTTTCAAATAACGATATCGTGTGAGTTCCCAAAAGTCTTGGGTATTATGTTTCAAAATGGCGCGCTTAATTTTATTTTCCCCTGCGTTGTATCCCGCAGCCGCTAAAAACCAGGAATTAAACATATCGTATAAATCTTTTAAATACTGTGAGGCTGCCAGTGTAGCTTTAAGAGGATCTTTTCGTTCATCAATCCACCAATTAATTTTAAGCCCATACCGCTGGGCCGTGCCACGAATAAAT
>MGRI01000074.1:0-272 GCA_001798105.1 Deltaproteobacteria bacterium RIFCSPHIGHO2_02_FULL_40_11 | reverse complement strand
GAAGAGCGCTCGAGCCATCTTGTAAAATGCCTGCGGTTTGAGGTTTGGAAATAATGAATAAACCGCTCTACCGCCTCATTTACTACAATGGGGATATTAAATGTCGGATGTGAGGAGGAGGGTTCATCTAAGTTTTCGGCTAAAAGTTCAACTTTAGGCAGGGAACCGTCCGTTTCAATATCCGAATTTTCGATGTGATTTCGAGAGGTTGCGCAACTTACCATAAAAAACATCAAAAAAGGTAAAAAACTCCCTCTGGCCAGTTTTAGGCT
>MGRI01000073.1 GCA_001798105.1 Deltaproteobacteria bacterium RIFCSPHIGHO2_02_FULL_40_11 | reverse complement strand
CGTTATCGCCTGAAATATTAAATTGATAGGTTGCGTTTACATCTTGCCCCACTTCATTATTTTCTGTTAAGTGGCGGGCAATTTTTTCTTCAAAAATAATTTTAGGTGTTGTCATGTTGTGCCTCCTTAATCATACATCGATTCAAGCTCTGTTTTAAATTTTTCGGTGCAATATTTTCGTTTAATTTTCATAGAGGGCGTCAGTTCCCCACGTTCAATTGTAAAATCTTCTTTTAAGATGTAAAACTTTTTAATGGTTTCGAAAGAAGGCAGTTTTTCATTTACGTTACGAATTTCGTTTTGAATCATTTCATACACTTCGGGGGCTTTATGAATATTGCCATTGGACAGGCTTAAGTTACGTGATGCAATGTGGTTTTCGATTTCTTCTATATTTAAGGTAATGAGCGCAGAGAGATATTTTTGTTTGTCGCCATACACCATGGCCTGGCTAATATAGATTGAGTTCTTAAGAAGGTTTTCAATTTTTTGAGGCGCGATGTTTTTGCCCCCAGACGTTACAATGAGATCTTTTTTGCGATCTGTAATCTTCAGCATGCCTTTTTGAGTGATATATCCAACATCGCCTGTGTAAAACCATCCTTCTTTTAAGACTTCTGAAGTTGCTTCAGGATTATTATAATATTCTTTAAATACTTTTTTACTTTTTAAAAGAATTTCGCCATCGTCTGCGATTTTAACTTGAATATCGCCCAAGGGAAGTCCAACAGTCCCAAATTCATAGTTATTTTCACGGTTTATAAAAGAAGCCGCAGTTGTTTCTGTAAGCCCATAGCCTTCTAAAATAAGAAAGCCGGCGGCATGAAAAAATTCCGCAATTTCTTTAGAAAGCGGTGCGCCGCCTGAAATAAAAAAGCGAATGCGTCCGCCAAATTTTGCCTGGAGTTTTGAAAAAACAAGTTTGGTAGCAAGTTTGTATTTTAAATTTAAAATGGGATTCATGGGGGCATCCTGCTGGAGCCTTCGGCTTACTTCTTGGCCAACATTTACACTCCAATAAAAGATTTTCTTTTTGAGGGGAGAGCCCAGAGAAACTTGGCTAATAATTTTATTATACACCTTTTCATAAATGCGAGGGACTGAAAACATAAACGTAGGGCGAATTTCTGAAAGGTTGTTGACAAGCTTGTCAATATTTTCTGCGAATGCATGTGTCCATCCCAGAGCCATGCCCAGATGAAGTTCAATGCGTGCAAAAATATGTGCAAAAGGTAAAAACCCTAAAATCGTGTCTCTTTCATCAAGCGAAAAAGCTTCTTTTACATCTTTTAAGCAACAGATAAAGTTTTCATGCGTGAGGACAACCCCCTTGGGAACGCCTGTTGTGCCAGAGGTATAGACAATGGTTGCGATATCTTCGGGTTTTCCTTTGTGAAGCAATTCCTCAAAAAGTTTTGGGTTCTTTGCTTTGAGCGAAAGCCCTTTTTGACAAAATTCATTCAGCGGCAAGGCTGTATTGGTATCATCGTGGTCTGAAAAAGTAATTATTTTTTGAAGTGTGGGAACGTTTGCCTGGATGCTTTTCACTTTTTTAAGTTGCGCGTCATCTTCAACAAATAAAACTTTCACTTCGGCATCATTTAAAATGTATTCAATCTCCTCTGCGGTCGAAGATTGATAAATAGGAATGGTAATGCCCCCTGCATTTAAAATGGCAAAATCACAAAATGCCCATTCAGCTCTAGAATTTGAAAGAATGGCGCAAGTGTCTCCCTTTTGAATGCCATGGTCTATGAGAGCCAAACACAGCTCTTCTACAAATTCGTAATATTCTTTAAATGTAATTTCTTCCCAATGACCATTGATTTTGCGTTTAAATGCAACTTTGTCCGGCGTTTTTGAAACGCGATGATAAAAAGTTTGCGGAATGGCTTGGCCTAAAACAGAATCCATTGAGAAGGAGATTATTCTTGAATGGGCTTAAAAATCAAGTCATTTTCATCGAGCATGTGCATTTCATCGGCTTTAATTTCAATTTGAGTTTCGGCGCTGAGATTAAATTCTGTATTAATTGCTTTAATTTTATGCACGCCAGCGGTGAGTTCTCGTTTTAAAATAGGGGTTTGGCCGATTGATTCATGATCAATATAAATTTCACTGGGCGGGGTGGTTGTAATATTTAAAAGGCCAATGCCTAACATCACAAGTGGCTTATTAAAATTAAAATGGGGTTCATTTAAGATGAGCGTTTCTTCAATGGTTTCAAATCCCCTTTTTTTAATTTGGAGGTGAAGTTTTTGATTTTGAGGTTGTCTGGGGATGGAGAGTGGCGTTTGCCCTTGAAGTTCGTGATTAATATAAACATCAGCGCCTTGGGGCGTTGTGTCGACCCTTAAGAGAGAAACTTCTTTACCGACAGCTTCCACAGCATCTTTCAGACGCTGTCCACGTGTGATGGGAACTTCGCCTTTTTCAAACGCAGGCGGCGGTTCTTTCATATCTAAAATAGATTGAATCATGCGATTTGGGTTTTTGTTGAAGTATATGAGAAGGGTACTTAAAAAAATAATGGACATACCCAAAACCATAATTTGAAGGCGAACGCGATTTCGATATTGATTGTCTTCGCGGTCAAGGTGGTGTTCGGTTTTTGTTTTGGGGACAGATCTCGAAGTTTGTGTTTGGCGATTTGCTTTCGTGACAGTTGAAATTTCGCTGAGTTGTGTTTTGGGGGGTGGCGGTGTTTCATGAAGCGGCTTTACAACATCAAATTGAGAGGCTTTGACGAGGGCTTCATGGACTTGTTTTTTATGTTCAATGAGCTCCATGGCAAATAAAGATCGTACAAAAGAAGAGGTGTGCGCAGAGGTAAAATCTGGATTGATCGTATTTAAAAATCTGGAAAGGTCCTTGTGAAAGTCGTGTGCTGTTTGATAGCGCAGTTTGGGATCTTTTTGAAGAGCTTTCAGCACAATTTCTTCCAGTTCAAAGGGAATGTCTGGATTAAAATGACTGGGCGCTGGAATCTTCGCGTCTTGAATTTTTTTAAGCGTATTTAAATCGTTATTGCTTGAAAATAGGCGTTGTCGGGTCAGCATTTCAAATAAAATAATGCCTGTTGAAAAAATATCAGATCTTTGATCAATGGCCTCTCCCTTGGCTTGTTCGGGGGACATGTACCCAAATTTTCCTTTGAGAACCCCAGATTTTGTTTTGCCCCCCTGGCTTCTGGTTTTTGCAATGCCAAAATCAATGAGTTTTACTTCGCCTTCATAGGAAATTAAAATATTTTGAGGGCTAATGTCTCGATGAATAATATGCAGGGCTTGGCCGCCCCGTTTATCTCGAAAACGGTGGGCAGAGTCGAGCCCCATACAAATTTTTGAAACCATATGGACGCAGTGTTCAATGGGGATATTGCGTCTTAATTCTTCCGTTCGGGCAAGAATTTGTCTTAGATTTTTGCCATCGACAAATTCCATGGCCAGGTAATAGGTGGCATCAATTTCTCCAAATTCATAGATTTGTACGATATTGCTATGCGAAAGCTGGCTTGTAATTTTGGCTTCATCGATGAACATGGAAATGAATTCTGGGGAGGATGAAAATGTAGGAAGAATGCGTTTTAAGGCAACGATTTTTTCAAAGCCGCCAGGCCCCATGGTTTGTGCCATAAAGATTTCAGCCATGCCACCCGAGGCAATCTTGTCGAGTAAGATATATTTTCCAAATTTTTGAGGCGAAAAAGCCACAACACCCCCCGATACCCTTGTAATCTATGATTATATCATAGGATGGGAACTTTGACGAATCTTGTATCGGTCACGCTTTATCTTTTCTCCTCATAACCCCTGAATATCATTTGCAAAAATGGGCTGACATATTTTTATACACCAAAAACAGACGCATGTTGTTTTGAGATTATCGCCGCACCAGGAGATGGTGGATGAAATCGATGTTTCATTTTAACCAGGAATTTTTTGATAGAGGATGAGAGAGAGTATTTTTTTGCGTCTAAAGTCCGTGGGAAGTAGATGCGCGCTATCAGTCGCCCTTTTTTAGAATTAAAAATTAGTAATCACTCATTCTTGAGAGGCTTGTTGCTTGCTGGCCTCTTGTTTAAGAGACTCAAAAAGAGTTGTATTTTTTTCAATAATCTTCTCACGAATATTATCTTGTCTCATTGTCTCATACACTCTTAAGTGATCTTTAATAAATTCTTCTCGAGCTTTTTCTGAAAGTTGATTTACTTCTTTTCGAGTTTTGGCATATTCACCTGTTAATAATTGAATATCAGATTCTATTTTTTGAATAAGCTCTTGTTTTTGATCAATGTCTGAGTGAGCGTTCTCAATAAGATGCTTTCCTGCTTTTGCAGAAATCAGAAGCATATTTAAGGCATCTTCTTTAAGAATTAAGTTTTCAGGTGACTGGTTCAGCGCATAGATCTTCTCTCCTAATTCTACGCTCGTCCAAAGCATATTTTCTTCCGCTGTAAATGTATCGCCATGGGCTGTACCAGGCCAAGCTGCCACTATTACACCAGCTAGTGCAGCTTGCCCCAAGGCAATCACAGTTAGAGTGCATGCCCCAATAGCTGATTTTGTAAGTAATGCGGCTTCAAAAGTAAACTTCGATAAGTATAGCACACTACCTGCCATCACAAGATTCATAGCATCTTCAATGTGATATTTCTCACAGGATTCTTTTTTATCTTCAGGATGTGCATATACATTTGTGGTATTTACTCCGAAACTTAAAACTAAAAGGGCTATTAGAAAATATTTCTTCATTTTAATTCCTCCATGGTAATCAAATTCAGTAAATCAAACCAACTATGCTGCAAATGCTGTGCCGGCCAAAATCCTCAATAATATTAAGGGGAGCTGCTGTTTATGAGTGTATATAGTGACAAAAATTGTCAGGGAGCAGTATACTTGTTGCGCTCCTTCCGCCCAGCCATTCACCGGCCCCAATGCCGCCACGACAAACATCCCCAAAACCAATAATCCAAAAATTCGTTTCATATATTTCCCCCTCGTTTTTTATTTACGATTCCCCCCCATAACTGAGGCCTTACGCGTAAAATAAAAAAAGTTCTTGACGAGCTCCAAAACAGGCTTTTTTTGCATTTTGTGTTTCGTGAAAGTGCGCTTTTAAAATCGTTTTATACGCACATAATTCCTCCGTATGGCTTAAATCATGTGGTCTTCTTTTTGTTTCTTCGTCTTTTGTCTTTGTGACGCTCTGGGGCTCAATTAAAGGCTTTAAAAACCCATGGTATAAAGAGAAAAAACAGATTCCCGCTATTGGCGGGAATGACAAGGAGAAAAAAACAATGAATACATTGCAAAATATAACAGACCAAAACCTGTTACAGTCTTTAGAAAAGGCGATCTTGAATGAAAAAAAGATGCTGGCAGAAGTGATTCGCCACCTTGCAGAAGTATACCAAAGACGATTGTACGCCAAAGAAGG
>MGRI01000072.1:24412-28170 GCA_001798105.1 Deltaproteobacteria bacterium RIFCSPHIGHO2_02_FULL_40_11 | reverse complement strand
AAAGATAAAATTAACCCAATCAATGAACCAAAATTGGCGAGATCTTACAATTTAATTTAATTTGTTTCTCTTTCATCTTGGTATATCTGCCTAAAAATAAAAAACTTAAGCCATTTTATGGACGGAGGGGGGTCGGAAACCCGACTCTTTTTTTGTGCTCTGTGCGTTCAATCGCTTGACACAGCCAAACCAGTATGGTTTTGTTTTCACCAGACAAGAAATATGATTCCCGCATACGCGGGAATGACAAGAAGGAGAATCATATGTCAGGTATTAATAAAGTTATTTTAGTCGGACGATTGGGAAAAGATCCTGAAATGCGACACACTCAAAATGGAACCTCTGTTTGTCAGCTCAATGTCGCAACCTCTGAAAACTGGGTTAAAGATGGCCAAAAACAAGAGCGAACCGAATGGCATCGCATTGTTTGCTGGTCAAAGCTTGCTGAAATCTGTAATGAATACCTCAAAAAAGGACGTCAAGTTTATGTAGAAGGCCGTATTCAAACGCGTGCGTGGGACGATAAAGAGGGTAATAAGCGCTATACGACAGAAATTGTCGCCTCAACTGTTCAATTTTTGGGCACATCTGGGGGCCGATCGGACGCTTCGTCTGATGATCTTCCAGTCGATCCAGGCGCTGCCGAAGGCGATACCCAAGATACTGCACAAGACGACGATATTCCTTTTTAAGGAAAACTATAAAAACCCATTTACTTTCGCTATACTAGGGAAATGATGACCTCCCAGATCCATGCGCACCGTCAAACGCGGTTAACGGAGTTACACCGTGCATTGTTGGCCTATGAAAAAAACCCGAAGTCGAAAGTCTTTGCGCTTTTGGCTAATCTTTACCGGTCTTTGGAAGAATACGAAGAAGCAATTGAGGTCTTACGCCAGGGGCTCAAGTGGCACCCCAATTATATCGTTGCTCGTACACTTTTAGCGCAAGTGTATTTGGGGATGGGGCAATTTAACAGCGCCTCCCTTGAAGCTCAAAAAGTTATTGATACCGACCCCCAAAATATTTCTGCCCTGAAAACCGCCATTCAGGCACAGTTAAAATTGAATGACGTCTCTTTGGCAAAAAAGAATATTCAAAAATTGCTTTATCATTTTCCAAAAGATGAAAAACTCGAAAAACTTTTAGGAAAACTTTCAAACAATAATTCTACTCAAGCGGCCCCCTCAGACTTAACGCAGTTTGAAATGAAACCTTTAAGTTCTCTCTTCAATACCCCCAAAAAGAACCCTAAGGTTGCGCGGCTTCAAAAAATTTTAAACCGGATTTACGAAAAACAATGATGAAACACCTTCTTGTCATTCACGGGCCAAACTTAAACAAGCTGGGCCACACACGCGCACCCAAATGGTATGGCAGCCTTACGCTTTTAGAAATTAATCGCTTTCTTACAAAACAAGCGCGGCTTAAAAAATATCAATTATCCACCTATCAATCGAACGTGGAAGGCCAAATCGTAAATAAAATTCAATCCTTTTGCCCTCGCGTAAAAGGCATCCTGATTAACCCAGCCGCATATTCTCATACCAGTGTAGCCATTCGCGATGCTTTAATGGATGCGGCCCTTCCCTGCGTTGAAGTTCATATGAGTAATATTTATCAACGCGAACCTTTTAGGCGGCACTCTTTAATTTCAGACGTAGTCTCTGGACAGGTCATCGGCTTTGGTCCCCAAAGTTATCGTTTGGGACTCGAAGCCTTGATGAATCTTATCGAAAAATGACAGCCTCTGTTTATGATTTGATTGAAAAAGCAAAAGAGTGTCTCAAAAAAAATGATATAGAAGCCGCAAGCAGTTTCTACCAAAAAATTGGTGATCTTTATATCGCTTCAAATGCTTACACAAAGGCGCTTGCAGCCTATCAAAAATCATTATCGCTTTCGAATCATAAAGATATTGAAAAACATTTAAATCTGGTTCGAACCTACGAAAAGCTCGGCTACACATATTCGGCATACGAACATTTAAGGCCCGTGTATGAAGACTGTATTGAACAACACAGACTTGATGAGGCGCTGGAAACGGCTTTAAAAATGAGCTCGCTTCAAAGTGATGAAATTTTTCCTTACGAATGTCTTGGGAAAGCAGGTTTTTATACCCACCGCCTTGCGGAGGCTTCGGTCCCTTTTCAAAAAGCTTATTTTCTGGCAATCCAAAAAAATCAGAAGGGGCGCGCACTCCAAAACCTATTTTGTGCATTTAAACTTACGCCCACCGATCCTGCCATTTGGGCGCTTTTACAAAAACATGTCCCGGGTTCTCAAAAATTAAAAGCTCTTTTAGCTGGAGCCCCTAAATTTTTCACACCTTCGATTGATCAAACATGGGGGAAAGAACTATCGGATGCAAAACTTTTGCTTCAAGAAGAGCTTTTTGAGGCCGCAAAAAATATTTATAAAACGATTTTAGAAAAAGATCCTGGAAATCAAAACGTTCAAGAAGCCCTGAAAGAAGCGCTTCGGCTACAAGAAAAAAAAGAGGGCCCCCTTGCTGCCTCCCCAGAAGATCTTATCCGGGCACTTGAAGAAGACCTGGGACTTGAAGGGGAAACGGGCAAAAACACACCCCACCTTGTCCTACAAACACCGCTTGAGGAGCTCTCCACAAAAGATATGCTTGATGTTGCCATTGCCTATGAAGAAATGAATTTAAACCCAGAAGCAATTGAGATGGCAAAATTGGCGCTTGAAAAAAACACGGAAGCTGAATTTACATTCGCAGGGAAACAACTCATTGCGCAATGCCTCTTAAAAGAAAAAAAATACTTTGATGTCATAGAACTCTTAGAAAAAACTCTTTACGGGCAACCCGAGATTCCCGCCTCCGCGGGAATGACAGGCACTGAAAAAATCCCCAAAGACGTTCGCATGGAATTGTTTTATTTGCTGAGCCTTGCATTTGAAAAAAGCCATAATTTTAATAAAGCGTTGGGCTGTTTAAGAAAAATTGAAAAAGATGAAAAACATTATCGAGATATTGATGACCGCATTCAAAAGCTTCGAAAGCTCATGAGCAAACAACCATGAAAAAATTAAAATTTATATTTTTGGGCATTTTTATCTTGGTGGGAATACTTACCTATCAACTTTCTAAGGGGGGGCTCTTAAATGCATTTTTAAAACCCTACCTTGAAACGGTGGCCATGCAGGTTTTAAAATTAGACGTTTCCATTGAAAGCCTAGATATTTCTATTCTAAAAAGATCTTTGGTCGCAAGCAACGTAAAAATTACGTCTCTCAAAAAAGAGAAAAAAATAAATATTTTACTTCCCGAAGTTTCGGCATCTCTTCAGCTGTATCAACTCTTCCTTGGAAAGCTTGCCATTAAAGACGTCATCTTAACAAGCCCACACATTGATATTTCGCTTTTAAAAACGGCGTCCCCCAAAAAACAGATTATTCAAAAAATATCTTTTCCGTTTGCTTGGAATCCCATTTTGGATTTTAACTTCAAAAACATTTTGATCAAAGAAGCTCAAATGAAGCTGGCAAAAGATACCCTGTTTTTTGAGTCTCAAAGCTCGAATGTTCAAATAAAACGAAAATCCCGCGGCGTTTACGCTCTGGATATTGCGTTCACCAAGAATGACTTTAAAAACAAAGCGCTCAGACTTCAAATACAAAAAGCGGAAATTAAAGGAGAGTTTAGGGCTCCTTTTGAAATAAAGGGCACGCTGACCACCCAACACATCACGCTCAATAAAGAAGAAATTTCCAATTTTTCAACACAGTTTTCC
>MGRI01000072.1:11083-24399 GCA_001798105.1 Deltaproteobacteria bacterium RIFCSPHIGHO2_02_FULL_40_11 | reverse complement strand
CGCTTTCTATTTCTAAGCTATCGTTGCATTCAAAATATGGAGATTTTCTGGCAGATGGAAAATTCTTCTTTAATGCCAATTTGGATTTTTTACATGGATCTGCCACGGTGAACCAAAATTCATTTTTAATTTCCCGAAAAACACAAAACCAAGAAAAATCCTTCGTCGCAGAAAGCTCTCTTTTTAATCTCGAAACATTTTTTGGCCCCTCGAAAAAACTAGATGGTTCTGGAAATATCAAAATTGAAATTTACCCCCAATCCAAAAAGGGCGCTATTTATGCTCGCCTGGATTTAAAGAATGTGCGGTATCAAGGAATTTATCTGGGGGATGTTTCTTCAAGTCTTCAAAAAAAAGACCCCCATTACGAACTCAGCGCAACCTTTCAGCATGCCTCCAAAAAAGCGCGGGGGGAATTCTTCTTTTCTAATGGGCGGGGGGGCCTGTCTGTGCGAGATTTTCAATTCTTAGATGAGAACTTTGTTTTAGTTTCGACAAACTTTTACCAACAAGAAAAAAACACCACTTTTGAAAACATCCACATCCAAAAGCAGATTGGCCAAATGCAAGGCCACGGAAAAATCACAGGCTTTCAAAACGTTCAATTTGAATTGGTTTCTCAAAATTTAAAATTGGAATCTTTTAACCGCCTCCCCCATTTTCTGCAGGGGGATGTTCACGCTAATTTTTCCGTCTTTGGCCCCCTTCAGGCTCCAAAAGCTAAGCTCGAAGCGACCGGAGAAAACATTGTCCTTACATCAACCCTAGAGCTTAAAGACAATTTCCCTTACACCCTCGATCTTAAGCTCAATGATTTGAATTATGCTCCCGCATTGTCCCGTTGGCATGAAAAGTTTTTAGATGTTCACGGTCGCATTTCAGGGCATTCAAAAATACAAGGCACCTTAAAAGATAAAAAAATATCCAAGGGGAATATTCAAATTACACACCTTTCACTTTCAGGAAAACAATATGCGTTTCATGTTGAAAAACAGATTGTTTTAGAAATTCAAAATAATCGCTACGCGCTCTCTCCTTTCCGCTTATTGGGCACACAAACAAATTTAAAAATAGAGGGCTCTTTACAGGCAAATCAAAACATTTCCTTTCTCTTGGATGGCCCCATCAATTTACAAATTTTAAATATCTTGGTTCCCGCCATTGAAAAAAGTTCTGGAGAAGCAAAAATCTTTGCAAAAATTGAGGGAAATAAAAATGCCCCCATTCTTTTTGGGAACTTTATGACCACGGGGGCTGAGCTGGAAGTCCGCCATTTTCCAAGTCGAATTGAAAACATTCAAGCAACGCTTGGTTTTAGCCAAAACAAAGTTTCTATCGATAAATTTACGGGGCTCATTGGGGGCGGAGCTGTTCAATTACAAGGCGATGTTATTTTTCCTAAAAACCTACCCGCGCAATTTGATGTCACGGCACAGCTAACAGAAACGGCCCTTCAATATCCTAGCTGGCTATACTCTAATGTGTCTGGCGAGGTATCTTTGGCAGGGGAGACGCGCCCCTACCAAATAAAAGGGAATTTATTCATTCACGAAGCCCTGTATAAAGAAAATATTGATTGGCAATCACAAATTCTTCGCGTTCGAAAACAGCGCTACATCCCCAAGGCTCAGGATGCACAAAAACCTCTTTATCAACTAGATATATCGCTCCACGCCCCAAAAAACATTCATGTCCAAAATAATATTGCGCTTCTCGAAGCAGGGGGTGACCTTCAATTAACGGGCAATCCCCGAGGATTAACACTTCAAGGAGAACTTACGCTCTTAAAAGGAAATGCCTATTTTAAAAATAATACTTTTGAATTGAAATCGGCCCACTTAAAATTCAATGACCCGAATGAAATTAATCCTGAATTCTTTATCCACTCTGAATCTACCCTTAAAGATTACCGTATTACCATGCAACTTGAGGGAAGGCTTACAGACTATAAAATGACACTTTCTTCCGCTCCCGCACTTGCTGACGAAGACATTGTTTCTCTTTTAACGCTGGGGGCCATTCGCGCAGACCTTGAAAGTCAATCTCTGATTGATGTAACTTCTTTAGAATTAGGATCTTTTTTATTTGGCGGCGTTGGGCAAGAAATTGAACAAGAAACACAAAAATCTCTGGGCGTAACCTTTCGGCTGTCTCCCTCCTATTCAGACACAAAGCACGCCACTGTTCCACGGCTTTTAATTTCAAGAAGGCTCGGGCAAAAAGCAGATGTCGTTTTTTCTTCAACCTTAGATCGGTCTACAATTTTTGCAGACAAAGAATTTAACGTTAAATATTATTTAAATAAAAACTTTTCGGTGGTGGGCTTTTGGGAAGATCTGAGCGATGAAGAGCTCCAGGACAATGCAAGTCTTGGCGTTGATATCAAAGCCCAAATTGAGTTTCAATGAAGATAAACTATACTATTTTTATACTTTTTTGCATTTGGGCCTCCGCTCCCCGATTAAGCCTGTCGGGGACAAGCTTCGCGGAGGTGACGCCTTCGGGGGTGACGGCCGAAAATCCCCAAGGGAAAATCATTTCTGAGGTTCTCATGCAGATTCCCGAAAACATCTCTACCGCCCAAATACAAGAAAAACTTTATGCCCTTAAAAAAACACCGTTTGATTCCCAAAAAATAAACTTACTGTTAAAAGAAATCTACCTGTCTAAAAATTTTCATAACGTTCACCTGCATACTTTTTTAAAGGATGATCGAACCCTAAAGCTTTCTTTCATTTTTGAGGCCGCAAAGCGCATTAAAGAAATTGAATTTTCAGGGAATGAGCTGTTTTCTGACATTCAGTTGCTCCGTAGCATTGAAACGGCCGAGGAATCAATTTTTAATGAAGATCTTCTGCAAAAAGATACCCGGGCTATTTTAGCAATGTACCAAGACATGGGTTACTTTCAAACAAAGATTGAGCTTCAATTTTTTTCACCTGAAAAGCCAAACGAAATTAAAACCGTTTTTAAAATTATAGAAGGCGGTCCCACAAAAATTTCTTCGCTTACGGTTGAATCTGTGGGGCGCCCAAAATCAAAAAAAATTCAAAGCTGGATGGATATTTCAAAGGGAGATATTTATACCCCCAAAAAACTAAAAGGGGAGATCTTTAAGCTGAAAAAGTATTTTTTTGAAAAACGATATTTAGACGCGAAATTTTTTCCGGAAGAAATTTCATTTACCCCAGATAAATCCGGCGTTCATGTTTTTTTGCGCCTCGCGCCCGGCCCCAGACACTTTTTTTCATTCAAAGGAAATCTTGAGCTTGATAATTATGCGCTCCTTGCCCCGCTCAATCAGCCCTCTGAAGAAATTATTCCGCGCGTTACACTCCAAGACTTAACCAATCACATGATGCTTCAATACCAAAACTTGGGCTTCGTAAATGCGAAAGTAAACTACGCTACCCTTGAAGAAAAAAAATATAATACTAAAAGCGCCGTCTTCACCATTCAAGAGGGGCTGCGTGTAAAAATACAAGACTATTTATTCGAAGATATTGTGCACTTTGACAAAGACTTTTATCTTAAATTCATTCATGCCGCCGCCCCAGAAGAAATTTCAAACAATATCTATGTCCCCAAGCTTCTTCAAAGGGTGCCTCAACTTATTATTGATGAATTAAAATCTCGTGGTTTTTTATTTGCCAAAGCCCAGATTAAAAATATCAATTGGGATTCTGAAAAAACGCTCGTTACCCCCATCATTTCCATTCAAGAAGGCGCTCAAACTTTAATTGAAGATGTTTTGATTCATGGAAACATTCACTTTAAGTCAGATTTTTTGCTCAGTCTGATTGAAATTCAAAAAGGAGGGCCCCTAAACCTTTACCGCCTGGATTTAGAAATACAAAAAATACTTCAACATTACCAAAAAAATGGTTATTTAAAATGTCACCTCAAAGACCCAAATACGCTGATTCAGTATTCTGATGATTTTACAAAAGCGGAAATTAAAATTGATTTATCTGAGGGCCACCAAATCACAATTGGAAACATTGTTATTCGGGGTGTCAATCGAACCCGCGGTCGCGTCATTGAAAGGGAAATTAATTTACAACCCGGGGCGCCCTGGAATCCACAAGAAATTCAAATTGCCGAAAAAAACCTAATTCGGCTTGGACTTTTTAGTCACGTCGATATTCATCCCCCTTCTTCGCAGTTTCAGGCTGGCGCAAATGACGTTGTCATCGATGTTCGAGAAAGAAAACCGGGCATTTATGAAGTCGGGGGTGGGTTTAAGTCTGACGACGGATTTCATGGGTTTACTGGGATTGCATATCACAACCTTGGGGGGTGGCATCGCGTTCTTTCACTGAGAGGAGATATCAATCGAAAAACGCAAGGATATAAGTTTTTAGAGCGGGAAATTCAAGCCGGCCTTTCAGAACCTTATTTGGGTGGCATTCCTTTTGTCATGCGCACCAATGTCACACATAAAAAAGAAGCCACACTCCCATTTGATATTCGTTCTTGGGAAGGAAAATTTAGTCTTGATAAAAACCTGTGGAATTTTTTGAGCACTTCTTTTTATTATAGCTATGCCTATCGAGACATTTTTCGGGCCATTGACACTCGAGACATTCAAGAAAAAGCGATTGCCTCTTTAGGCACAAATTTGTTTTTTGATTTCAGGGACGATCCCTTTAATCCCAGGTGGGGCTCTTCCCACGCCCTTTCATCTGAATTTTTTCTACCCGCCATTGGCAGCAATGAAGCCGTAGATCTTACGCGAAACATTGTAACGACAAGCTGGTATATTACACCATTTTCTTTTGTAACCCTTGCTCTTTTAGGACGTGGCGGCTACGCCCATTCCTTTGCAACAAACGATCCCATCCCCGTAGACCAGCGATTTTATCTTGGGGGGCGATCTACCCTCCGCGGATTTGAAGAAGACATTATTGGTTCTGAAACCAAAAATAAGAGCATCTTTGAAAACTCTTTTGTAAACTATAAAGCCGAACTTCGTTTTCACGTCACAAAACAGTTTGGTCTTTTAGCTTTTATCGATGGGGGGAATGTTTATTTTGATGGCCCCGCAAGAGCAACCACCTATCGCCATGCCGCTGGCCCCGGGCTTACGTATCAAACTCCCGTTGGCCCCTTAAGTACGAGCTTTGGTTTTATTATCGACCGCGACCGCTCAAAAGATGAGCCTGTCGGGAGGTTCCATTTTTCATTAGGATTATTTTAAAGTTCCTGAGGTCTCAATTGACACCCCAGGGTCGCTTTGGTAAAGTTGGTCATATGCGTAAGCTTTTGTTTTTGCTCATTTTTTTTCATCTTTCTTTTGCGCTTTCCGCCAAAGTGACAGACCGCATTATTGCCGTTGTAAATGATGACATCGTAACGCTTTCTGATTTATACGCCTTTAAAAAAGAGGTACTTGCAAACTCTCCGGATGCCCCAGAGTTAAAATCAGACGCCGCCCTTTTAAATCTTTTAATTGAAACCCGCCTCACCCAACAGCTGATTCAAAAACTTGGGCTTGAAGCCTCTGAAGAAGACGTCAACGGTCAAATTAATCAAATTTTAAAATCCCAAAATATTGAAAAAAAAGAATTAGAGTCTTTTTTAAAGCAACGGGGCGTCGTGTTTAGTGAATACAAAAAAAATATTAAAGAAAATATCGAACGCCAGCGCCTGTTAGAAAGGGAAATTCAATCTTCCATCTCCGTCCCTGAAGAAGACATTAAGGGGTACTATTATAATACTTACAAGAAGGGGACTCAAAAAATAAGCTATCATATTCGTCAAATTTTCTTTCCTGCAAAAACAAAAGAAGAAATTTCTGAACAGATGAAAGCCGCAGATAAAATTTATCAAGAATTTAAGCTTGGGGCCTCCGCCGATAAGCTCATTGAAAAGCACATGAAAGATGCGGGTTTCTCCGACTTGGGGTTTCTTGGAGAAGAGGATTTAATTGGTTCTTTTAAGTCGGCCGTTAAAAAGCTTCGCTTAAAAGATCTAAGCCCCCCCTTCACAAGTGCTTCTGGCATACACCTTATTCAATTGGTTGAGGCGAAACGTGAAGGCGCAAAATCTTATACAGAAGCAAAAGACGAAATTTTTAAAAAACTTTATGACGAAAGATTCCAAAAAGTTTTATCAAGCTGGATTAAGCGAAAAAAAGAAGAAGCCTTTATTAAAAAACTTTCCCCCATTGAACAAAAATGACGTTTTCAAACCCATCTATTTTTAGAGAATATGATATTCGTGGTCTTTCTGACATTGATTTTTCGGACTCCTTTTGTACAGAGCTGGGAAAGGCAATCGGCTCGCTTCTACGCGAAAAAAAAGAGTCCCTCATTGCAGTTGGTAGAGATTGTCGCCTAACGTCTGAAAAGTATTCTCATGCCCTGGTTCAGGGGCTGTTAAGTACCGGCATCGACGTTGTTCTTTTGGGAGTTTGCCCAACGCCCCTCATGTATTTTTCTATTTTTGAAGGGGGTTTTTTAAATGGCGTTCAAATTACAGGAAGCCACAATCCGTCAGAATATAATGGTTTTAAAATTTGTATTCGAAAAGAAAGCTTATATGGGAAACAAATTCAAGATATTCGAAAACGCATAGAATCAAAAAACTTTGTAAAGGCGAGTAAGCGCGGAAAATTAAGTTTTTTTAACATTATTGATGCCTATACAAATTATATGTGCTCTCATTTTAAACCCCTTGCCCCACTTAAAGTTGTTGTAGACGCTGGAAATGGCGTGGCGGGAAACGTTGCGCCTGCCATTTTGAGAAAACTTGGCATTCAGGTCACCGAACTTTATTGTGATCTCGATGGAACTTTTCCAAACCACCACCCGGACCCGACGGTTGAAAAAAATTTAAAAGATCTGATTCGAACCGTAAAAAAAGAGAATGCGGACCTTGGTATTGCGTTTGATGGAGATGCAGACCGAATTGGCGTAGTAGATCACACTGGAGCGATCCTTTGGGGCGATAAGCTTATGATTTTATATGCCAAACAAATCTTAGAAGATAACCCTGGGGCGGCCATTATTGGCGAAGTAAAATGTTCTAGAGAGTTGTTTGAAAAAATTTCAGCCTTGGGTGGGCGCCCCATCATGTGGAAAACGGGGCACTCGCTGATTAAAGCAAAAATTAAACAAGAAAAGGCCCTTTTGGCCGGAGAAATGAGCGGGCATATGTTTTTTGCAGATCGTTACTTTGGCTATGACGATGCCATCTATGCCGCCCTTCGGCTTTTAGAATTTTTGTCTCTCAAGAAAAAATCTGTTTTTGATCTTTTAGCGGACGTAAAACCAACCTATGCCACGCCTGAAATTCGCGTTGATTGCAAAGATGAAGAAAAATTTGATCTGGTCAAAAAAGCGAAGAACTTTTTCCAAGCGCGCTATGACACCATTGACATTGATGGTGTTCGAATTGAATTTCCAGATGGGTGGGGACTTATTCGGGCCTCAAACACACAGCCCGTTTTGGTTTTAAGATTTGAAGCAGATACGCCAAAGCGCCTGAAAGAAATTAAACGCCTTGTAGAAAGCACCCTTCAGACATTATAAATCTGCTCATTTTTATGAAACAAGCCTATATTTCAATTACCGGGGCAAAAGAACATAACCTTAAAAACATCTCTTTAAAAATTCCCAGAAATAAACTTACAGTTATTACGGGGGTAAGTGGCTCTGGAAAGTCCTCTTTGGCGTTTGATACGTTGTATGCAGAAGGACAAAGAAGATATGTAGAATCTCTTTCTTCTTATGCCAGACAGTTTTTAGAAAATTTAAAACGCCCAGAGGTAGAATCGATTCAGGGGCTGTCTCCTGCAATTGCCATTGAACAGCAAGGAATTTCTAAAAACCCAAGATCAACCGTAGGAACCGTTACAGAAATTTTTGACTACCTCAGAATTTTATATGCGCGCATTGGCCACGCATACTGTGTTCAGTGCAATCAAGAAATTACATCACAGTCTTTTGACCAAATTATGGATGCCGTTCAAAAAAAATACTCGGATAAAAAGATCATCCTTTCTGCCCCCATTGTGCGCGACCGAAAGGGCGAATACCAAAAAGAGCTTCATGGGTTGCGCGAACAAGGATTTGTAAAAGTTAAAATTGACGGCACCGTGTATGATCTTTCAGATGAGATTCATTTGGATCGAAACAAAAAGCATTCCATCGATGTTTATGTAGACAAACTGAAGGTAACCCCAGACATAACAAATCGTCTCAGACAATATGTTTTAACGGCGCTGTCTTTAGCGGGGCACCTTATAAAAGTAGAAGATGAAGAAAACAACGAACAGCTTTTTAATGAAAAATTTTCTTGTTTAACCTGTGGTTTAAGTTTTCCTGAAATTGAGCCTCGTTTTTTTTCATTTAATAGCGCTGCGGGCGCCTGTCCAAAATGCAAGGGCCTTGGCATTGAGGGAGCATTTAATGATTTAGATGCTTTTTTAAACACCGAAGACCTGGAAACCGTTACTGGGGACAGATCTCTTCGAGATCTGTCCCCATATGATTTTTTCCATGAAATCCCATGCCAGGCCTGTAAAGGAACGCGTTTTAAAAAAGAGGTGCAGTTTGTTCGAATTCAAAATACTTCTTTAAGCGACGTTTGCGATTTAAGCCTTCCAAAAGCCTATGAATTTTTTAAAACCCTTTCTCTTACGAAGCGAGAAAAAATAATTTCAGATAGACTTCTTAAAGAAATTACAGACCGCCTAGGCTTCTTACTTCAAGTGGGAGTGGGGTATCTTACCCTCTCTCGACGTTCGTCGACGCTTTCTGGTGGAGAAGGACAAAGAATTCGCCTTGCAACACAAATTGGATCTTCACTCACGGGAGTACTTTATATTTTAGATGAGCCCTCCATTGGGCTACACCCAATCGATAATTTAAAATTGATTGGTGCCCTAAAAGAGCTTCGCAATCGTGGAAATACGGTCATTGTCGTTGAGCACGACGCAGAAACCATGCAACACGCGGATCATATTATTGATATGGGCCCCAGGGCGGGAATTCATGGCGGACGACTGGTATCTCAGGGAAAACTTTTAGAGGTTCTTAAAGACCCAAAGTCTTTAACGGGGCAATATCTTTCTTTTAAAAAGGAGATTTTGGTTCCTCAAAAAAGAAGAAAGGCAACCTCGAAGGCAATAACCCTAACGGGAGCCTGCGAAAACAATTTAAAAAACCTAGACATTTCTTTTCCGCTGGGGCTTTTTATTGGCATTTCGGGTGTGTCGGGTTCTGGAAAAAGCTCGCTGATGATTGACACTCTTTTTAGAGCACTTTCGCAAAAGCTTCACCACTCTAAAACCAAGGTAGGAAAATATGCCTCGCTCTCTGGTATAGAATACATTGATCAAGCCATTGTCATTGATCAATCTCCGATTGGAAAAACGCCGAGATCTAATCCTGCAACCTATACGGGTATTTTTTCTTACATTCGCACCTTTTTTGTGGGACTTCCCGAAGCAAAAATTCGAGGGTACAAGGCGGGCAGATTTTCTTTTAATGTCCCGGGCGGACGCTGCGAAACATGCCAGGGCGCAGGCCTTGTAAAAATTCAAATGTATTTTTTACCGAACACTTATGTTCCTTGCGATCTTTGCCAAGGAAAACGATATAACCGAGAAACTTTGGAAATCCGATATAAAGATAAAAATATTTCTGACGTTTTAGAAATGTCTGTTGAAGAGGCTCTCGATTTTTTCAAAAATATCCCCCTTTTAAAAACGAAGCTTCAAACACTCTTTGATGTAGGTTTGGGGTATGTTCATTTGGGCCAACAAGCGACAACGCTTTCGGGTGGGGAAGCGCAACGCATAAAACTTTCTAAAGAGCTTTCTAAGAGATCCACCGGGAAAACGCTTTTTATCTTAGATGAACCCACAACAGGACTTCACTTTGATGACATCCAAAAGCTTCTTTCTGTCCTTCACAGGCTTGTGGATCTTGGAAATACAGTCCTCGTCATAGAACATCACCTTGATGTTTTAAAATCATGCGATCTTATTTTTGACTTGGGCCCAGAGGGCGGAGAAAAAGGCGGCTATATCCTAGCTCAAGGAGCGCCAGAGGACATCGCCGCCAATTTAAAATCTCAAACAGGTCAGTTTCTAAAGAAAATCGGGGTCAGACCCTCTTAAACTAAGAAAGAATATTCTCACAACGAAAAATATTTCCTTCGTAAGTTAAAGAGGGTCTGACCCCATGAACTTAAACCTTTTGAACCAGCATAAATGCAATCACCAATGCGTAAATCACAAGTGATTCAATCAATGCGAGACCGATAATCATCGGCGTAAAAATTTTATCAGAAGCACCAGGGTTTCTGGCGATCCCTTCAAGCGCAGTTGCGGCAGCTTTTCCTTGCCCAAGTGCGCCGCCAAAGGCAGCCAACGCAATGGCGAGTCCAGCAGCCAAAGCAACCACCGCGCCCCCCTTAGAGCCTCCATCCTGTGCATTTTCAGCAAATGCAGACAAAGTTAATAGATTTGTTGCAAAAAATGCGAACAATCCCAACATGAACTTCCGTAACATAGTTACCTCCTTGTTAATGATCATGTGCCGTTGCCAATGAAATATAAACCATCGACAAAAGCGTGAAAACAAAAGCTTGAATAAAAGAAACAAATAAACCTAAAAACAAAAAGACCACTGGCACGCCAATGGGAACCAAACCAGAAAAAATACTTAAAACCATATGATCTCCAGAAATATTTCCAAAAAGACGAATGCTTAAAGATGCGGGGCGAACCAGGTGGCTTACGAGCTCAATCACAATCATAATGGGCGCCAACCACCAAATGGGTCCCATAAAATGCTTTAAATAGCCAAGGCCATGCGTCTTAAAGCCCTGATAGTTATAAAAAATAAAAACAGACAGTGCACAAGCAACGTTTGTATTTAAATTATCTGTGGGTGGCAAAAATCCGGGAATAAGACTCAGCGAATTACACATAAAAATATAAATGAAAAGCGCCCCGATTAAAGGAAAGTATTTTTTACCCTCATGCCCCATCACGGACTCACACAAAGCAAAAAGCTTTTCAATGGCGATATCAAAAAAAGAAACCAGCGTAAGCTTTTTATCAGGAATCACAATGGATTGTCTTTTTTGAAGCGCCTTATGAAATAAAATGGATAAAAGGGTTAAAATACAACTTACCAGGGCTGCACCAAACACCCAGTGGGGAAGTTTATTTAATCCCGGAATGAGTAAATACCATTGAAAACCGTGGTCCATAAAATTGCTCCGATGAGCGTGGATAGTCCTATCAATAAACCCACAAGATGTAAATTAAAATAAATGATGGAAATGCCTAAAATGCCAATTAATAGCAGGTACTTACCTAAAACCGAGGCAAATAATATTCCCTTATTTTGAGGGCCCAAAAGGATTTGACGATAGATCCTTTCTAGCATCCAAAGGTTGGAAAGCGAAACGACGGCTCCGAATAGAATGGACAGAGACAGGGGGGCAGATTTCCAAAAAAGACTCGCACAGACACACGCAATTGTAAAAAAGATCTGATTTCGATAAATTTTCTCCATAAACGCGGCTCCCGGATTACCAACACATCCACGGGGAAGCAAGCCATAAATTTACCCGAGATTAAACCGATGGGGGCATTAAAATTTGTTTTTTTCTAAAGGTAAAAGTGTATTGAAGTAAGAGAATCCCCAGAAAAATAAAGAGCGCACCTACCCCCTCAGATAGTTGGGGAATGTTTTTAAAAAATATAAAATCTGTACTGAGCGCCATCACGGGCGCTGCGTAAGTAACGCTGCTCGTACGAATGGCCCCCCAGGTTTCTATTAAATAAAAATAAATCATCCAGGCCAATGCATTTGAAAAGAAACTTAAATAAAAAAGTGCTGCTCCAAGCGTCCAGCTCTGGAATAAGGGGCTCACATCTGAAAATCCCTCTGAAATGAAGGAAAAGATCAGAAGAAATAAAAAACTAGAAATGTGCTGCTGATACAAACTCCCATAACGGTTTATTTTTTGGCTTCCGGATAAAGTAAGTCGATTTAAAACGCCTCCAATTCCATAAGAAATCGCCATCATAAGAACCGCAAGGGATCCGATAAACATTTGTTCATGAACTCCGACTTTTATTTTGGGAGAAAAAATGATGAAAATTCCCAAAAAACCAATCAAGATTCCAACAAATTTTTGTGCCGAAAACTTTTCGTCATGTCTCAGAATAAAAAGACTTAATATAAAGGTCCACAGGGGGACCGTTCCATTTAGAATGCCCGCCAACCCTGGCGAAATATATTGCTCGCCCCAAAAGAGAAGGGAAAAGGGAAGTCCCTGCATAAAAATACCCGTGAGCCATATTTTTTTCATGTGGGATTTTGGAACCGTAAGGGGCTTTCTAAACAATTTGTAAATCACGGTTAAAATGACCAAAGCAAGTCCCAGGCGACACGCTGCGCCAAAGATAGGAGGAATCTGGGTTACAACGATTTTAATCGCAACAAAGGATCCGCCCCAAAAGCACGCCAAAATGATAAATAGGAATAAGGATAAATTTTTCACGACAGGAATTTTTTGGCGTCCGTATAGAATTTGTAAAAACCAACGATAAATCCAAAAATAGCGCCGAAAAGTTTTCCTAGGCCGCCTAAAGAAACTTTTTTGTCTAAAAAATCTCCGCCAAAATAGCCCAGGACAACAAAGACAACGAGTTCAAAAATTAAAAGCGTGGCAATGCCATATTTTTTGAGCATTTTTTCGCTTTGGGAATTGTTTTTATTTGAATTCATGTTTTAAATAATCCGTTATATGTTTCAGCGCTGTATCCAGCTGTTTTTGGGTGTGCGCCAAAGAAATCATGCAGGCTTCAAACTGAGACGGGGGAAAGTAAATGCCCTTTTCAAGAAGAAAATGAAAAAACTTTGCATACGCTTGCGTGTCGCTTTGATTTGCGGACTTAAAATCTGTGATCGAATTTTTTGAGAAAAATAAAGTAAACATCCCCGTTACCCAATTGAGTTGAACGGGGGCTTTTAATTTTAAAACCGCGTTTTCAAGTTTTGTGCAAAAATATTTCGTTTTTTCTGAAAGCTCTTGATAGCTCGATTTTTTAGAAAGCTCTTTTAGGGTGGCAAGTCCTGCTGAAACGGCCAGGGGGTTTCCAGAAAGCGTTCCGGCTTGATAAACGGGGCCTTCGGGGGATATGTGCTTCATGAGATCTGACGCCCCGCCATAGGCACCAATCGGCAGTCCGCCGCCTATAATTTTTCCTAAGCACGTTAAATCGGGACGAATTTGATAGCTCGATTGCGCCCCGCCATACGAAACCCGAAACCCAGAAATAACTT
>MGRI01000072.1:6752-11038 GCA_001798105.1 Deltaproteobacteria bacterium RIFCSPHIGHO2_02_FULL_40_11 | reverse complement strand
TGGTTTGTAAAAATTCTTTTTTAGGAAGAATAACCCCCATGTTGGCTGCAATGGGCTCTAAAATAATCGCTGCAATTTGTTTTCCTCTGCTTTGAAATAACCGCTCTACGGCATTTGTATCATTATAAGGAAGGACAAATGTATACTGCGCCAGCGCCTGAGAAATGCCTTGAGAGGTTGGAATCCCAAAGGTTGCCCCCCCAGAGCCTGCCTTTACAAGAAGTGCATCCGAATGTCCGTGGTAACACCCTTCAAATTTAACAATGATTTCTCTTTGGGTTGCCCCCCTGGCTAAGCGAATGGCGCTTTGTGTGGCCTCTGTCCCCGAACTTACCAGGCGAATTTTTTCCATCGAAGGAAAAGCTTTTTGAATTTCTTTTGCGAAAACCGTTTCCGCCTGGGTGGGCGCCCCAAAGCTTGTGCCAAGCTGGGCTGTATTTTGAATGGCACGCACAACAGCTGGATGACAGTGCCCTAAAATTAAAGGGCCCCAAGAACAAACAAAATCAATCAAAGAATTTCCATCTTCATCAATTAAAATAGCTTCCTTTGCTTTTTTGATGAAAAGTGGAGTTCCCCCCACAGCGCCAAAAGCACGCACAGGAGAGTTTACGCCACCGACAAGATATTGTTTTGCTTCTTTAAAGTGTTTTTGGGAAAGCTTAGTTTTCAATGAGCTTTTCTTCTTCTTCTTCTTTAACAACCGGGGAAACCGCAACAACTTTTTCTTTATCATTTAAACGAATAAGTCTAACGCCTTGCGTATTGCGCCCAATGACAGAAATGCCCTTTGCTTCCATGCGAATCACCTGACCATGATCTGTAATAATTAAAACATCGTGGCCATCGTCTGCACGAAGAATTCCAACCACTTTTCCATTTCGATCACTTGTTTTAATCGTAATAATGCCTTTTCCACCCCGAGATTGCGATTTGTATTCGTCGGAGTCTGTTCTTTTGCCATATCCTTTTTCGGTCACGGTTAAAATTCTTTGGTTTTTAATTTTTGGGTTGATAACTTCCATTCCCACGACGGCATCATTTTTCCCCAAACGAATTCCACGCACCCCTTTTGAAATGCGCCCCATAGATCGAATTTGTGTTTCGCTAAATCGAATGGACTGGCCTTCAGCGGTAGACAAGAAAATGTCTTGGGCCCCGTCTGTGACGTCAACACCAATTAAAACATCCCCCTCTTCAACCTTAATGGCCTTAATGCCCCCTACACGAATATTGCTAAACTCCATCAGTTCTGTTTTTTTAATGGTTCCTGTTCGCGTGGCCATCATGATATATTTACCTTCTTCGAATTTATCGACGGGTAAAATAGAACATAATTTTTCGCCATGTCCCAAGCGCAGAAGGTTCACAATCGCCTTCCCCTTACTTGCCCTGGAGGTTGTTTCTGGAATCTCATGAACACGAAGCCAATATAGTTTTCCGATATTGGTAAAACATAAAATATAGCTGTGCGTTGTCGCTGTAAAAAGATGTGAAACAAAATCTTCGTCCCGGGTTCCCATTCCTTTTACGCCCTTTCCACCGCGCCCCTGAGCCTTATAAGCTTCAAGCGGATGCCGCTTAATATAGCCCGACTGGGTAAGCGTAATGACAACGCTTTCTTTTGCAATCAAGTCTTCAACAGTGACTTCTTCTGCTTTGGTAATAATTTTTGTGCGCCGCTTGTCTCCATATTTTTCTAAAAGCTCTTTGAGTTCATCGCGAATAATTTTAAAGACCAGTTTTTCGTCTCCTAAAATTTCTTTTAGCTCTTTAATCAGCTTTAATAAATCGATGTGTTCTTGAATAATTTTTTCTCTTTCAAGCCCCGTGAGTCTTTGCAGTTTTAAATCTAAAATAGCTTGGGCCTGAATTTCAGAGAACTTAAAGCTTGTTATTAAATCAGTTTTTGCAACGTGTGGATCTTTGGCTTTTTTAATCAGGGCGATTATTTTGTCCAGATTTTCAATTGCTTTTTTAAGGCCTTCTAAAATATGTGCCCTGGCTTCGGCCCTTCGAAGTTCAAAAGCAGTTCTTCTGGTTACCACTTCTTTTCTATGATTAATAAAAAGCTGGAGAGATTCTTTAATATTTAAAACTTTGGGGACATTATTATCGAGCGCGAGCATAATAATACCAAAAGAGGTTTGCATTTGTGTTAATTTAAAAAGGCGATTTAAAATAACAGCCGACGGCGCACCTTTTTTAACCTCAAACACAATGCGCATACCTTTTCGATCTGATTCATCTCTGATGTCTGAAAGGCCATCAATTTTTTTATCCCGCACCAAATGGGCGACGCCTTCAATGAGCTTTGCTTTATTGACTTGGTATGGAAGTTCTGTGATTACAATTCGTTCTTTGTCGCCTTTTTTGCTTTCTTCAATTTCAGCCTTTGCGCGAAGTTGAATAATGCCGCGCCCTTCTGTGTAGGCCGTTTTAAGCCCCGCCTTTCCATAAATAAATCCGGCCGTGGGGAAGTCTGGTCCCGGAATAATTTTCATAAGCTCTAAGGGCGTTACGTCGGGGTGATCAATCACTTCGATACAGGCTGTTAAAACTTCAGATAAATTATGCGGCGGAATGTTGGTCGACATGCCAACTGCAATCCCCGAAGACCCGTTCATTAAAAGATTTGGAATTTTAGACGGAAAAACAGAAGGCTCAGTCAAAGAACCATCATAGTTGGGTGTAAAGTCCACCGTTTCTTTGTCGAGGTCTGACAAAATTTCTTCTGTAATTTTTGCCATACGAACTTCTGTGTACCGCATGTGGGCGGGGTTATCGCCGTCAATCGAGCCAAAGTTTCCTTGACCATCTACGGTGGGATAGCGCATGGAAAAATCTTGTGCCATTCGGACAATGGTTAAATAAACGGCCGAGTCTCCATGGGGATGGTATTTACCAATAATATCCCCAACCACACGTGCAGACTTTTTAAATGGCTTATTATAAGAGTTACTCAACTCGTACATTGCATAGAGCGCTCTACGGTGAACAGGTTTTAATCCGTCGCGAACATCTGGAAGTGCCCTGGCCACAATGACGCTCATGGCATAATCCAAAAATGAGTTTTTCATTTCATCATCAATATTAATCGTATACGGATGATTTGCGGGGGGCGGCACAATTAGAAGCTGTTTTTCTTCTTTCGGGTTCGTGTCTTTTGATTTATCTTTTGCCATAAAATTTCCTTACCAGCGAATGAGCGCCGATCCCCAGGTAAACCCAGAACCAAATGCGCTTAAACACACAAGATCGTTTTCTTTAATTTTCCCTTGCTCCCACGCCTCTGAAAGTGCAAGCGGAATAGAGGCTGCGGTTGTATTGCCATATTTTTGAATATTGTTATATGTTTTTTCCATCGGAATTCCCATGCCCTGACATACAGCTTGCACAATTCTGATATTGGCTTGATGAAAAATAAAAAGCCCGATATCGTTTAAGGTTACATTGTTTGCTTTAAGTGCCGTCAAAATCGCTTCTGGAAATTTTTTAACGGCCATCGTAAAAACTTTTTTGCCATTCATTTTTGGAAACCAGCTCGCATCTTCAAACATTTCGGGCTTCATTCGAGGATGTTCTCTGGAAGATGGGTTTTGAATCCACAAGTCTTTTGCAAATCTCCCATCTGCCCAAAGGTGCGTTGATAAAACGCCCCTCTCGAAATTTTCCGGCGCTTGCTGTAAAATCATGCACGCGGCACCATCTCCAAATAAAACAGCAACATCCCTGCCACGCGTTGTAAAATCAAGCCCCGTGGAATGGACTTCTGTTCCAACAACCAGAACCGTTTTATACATACCCGTTCGAATAAATTGGTCTGCAATCGATACCCCATAAATAAAGCCTGTACATTGTTGTCGGATATCGAGGGCTGGAACATTTGGAATTTCTAATTTTTCCTGTAAAAAACACGCTGAACCAGGGAAAGTATAGTCTGGGCTTAGTGTAGCTAAAATAATTAAATCAATGTCTTGGGCTTTAAGATTGGATCGTTGTAAAGCCATTTGTGTTGCTGCGTACGACATTTCAATATTCCCAACACCTTCGTCAACATAGCGCCTCTCTTGAATTCCTGAACGCTGTTGAATCCATTCGTCTGAAGTATCCATGAGTTTTTCAAGATCTTTATTGGTCACAATTTTTGGGGGAACATGGTGGCCAATGCCTTTTACAATGGATTTATACATATGATTAAATATCCAGGTTTCTCACTTTGAGTGCATTTTTTTCAATAAATTCTCTTCGATGCTCAACGTCTTCGCCCATAAGAAGCGTAAAAA
>MGRI01000072.1:5814-6696 GCA_001798105.1 Deltaproteobacteria bacterium RIFCSPHIGHO2_02_FULL_40_11 | reverse complement strand
TGTAGGTGCCCTTTTTGCTGGCCTCAAAAACCTTTTGAATAAGGCTTTCAAAAAGTTCAACTTTTTCGCTATTACCCTCTGACTCAATTTCCCAGGGGCCTGTGCCCAAAACTTCAAATTGTTTTGCTATTTTTCGAAGCTCTTCAATTTCTGGAGAAGCAAGAAAGGGCTGATTAATTTCAAAAATTCTTTTTGTTCCATTTCTAGACGTAGAAATATGCGCCTTAAACCCCGTGTGTTCTTCGTCTTCTTCAATGGTGTATGTAAAAACGGAAAGAAAATTGTTTTTAGTAAGCTTCTTTTTTAATTCTAAAATTTCATCTTCTAGGTGTTTTTTAGAATGTAAAATATTTTCTTTCCATTTTGGATTTAAAATAACTTCTTTTAAAACCCAATATTCTCTTTTTCGTGAAAGTTTTTCTAAAATTTTAATAAATCCATTTGCGGCCTGAACGCCCGCCTTAATGGTTGAGGATTGTAGCTTTTTATTTTTTTCTTTGACCGTAACTGTTTCTAGGCATTGATCTAAAAGAAAATTCTCAAGCGCCTTTTCATCTTTTAAATATTTTTCGAGTTTCCCTTTTTTCACTTTATAAAGTGGGGGTTGGGCAATATATAAATACCCGCGTTCAATGAGCTCTGGCATTTGCCGATAAAAGAACGTGAGTAATAACGTTCGGATATGGGCGCCATCGACGTCAGCATCTGTCATCAAGACAATCTTGTGATACCTCGCTTTTGCGGCATCGAACTCATCTTTTCCAATTCCCGTTCCAAGCGCTGTAATCAAAATCCGAATTTCTTCAGAGCTGATCATCTTATCAAACCGCGCTTTTTCAACGTTTAAAATTTTTCCTTTTAAGGGCAAAATCGCCTGATTCT
>MGRI01000072.1:0-5770 GCA_001798105.1 Deltaproteobacteria bacterium RIFCSPHIGHO2_02_FULL_40_11 | reverse complement strand
GAAGCTAAAGCAAAATTATGGGTTTTGGGAACTTCCAAATCATATACGTCTATTTTTTCTTTTAGAAAAATTTTCTTGGAAATTTTATGGTTATAGTTTTCTACCGTTTGTCGCAGTTGATGCGCGTCGTCATTAAAAAACCTTTTTAAGAGCGTTTCGGCTTTTAATAGGTTTTTATTTTTTATTTTCCTCCTGGCTTCATCATACTTTTGTAAATCAACAATTCCGTTTTTCTCATAAAGCTTTCGAAGCTCTTTCATTCCGCAATGATAATATGTTTGATTATATGTTTTTTTTCTTTTTTCCCGAAACGCCTCCGTCCATTGTACCCTCGTTGTTGCGCTTCTCCAAAGGCGCAAAAACTTATTCTCCCATTGTTTTTTTGCCAAGACAGAAAGCTCTTCTTTTTTATCTGGATTTAATTCAAAATATTTTTTTACGCGGCCTGACTGTTTTTTAATATTCTCTTCGTTGCTCCAATGTTTTTTCTGTTCTCTGTTTAATCTTGCCCTTGTTTCATCTCTAAAGGATTCGTTCATATCATAGAACTCTAAAAACCGATTCATCATGTGTTTTTTATATTCGGCATTTTCCCACTGTTTTTTTGCTTGCTGACTTAAAATTTTTCTTGTTTTCGGCGCTTTCATCCTTCGACTCATTTTTTCTCTAAACTCTGGTGTTTTTTTAAGTTTGCGGAGCTTTTCAAGAACATCTGGGCGATGAAGCGTTTTTTCTGCGTGCTGTCTGTGTAACCTTAAATGGTCCTCTGCGGTTAATCGCTTAATATTATTCGGGTTATTATTTAATTTATTAAAATCTTTGTGGTGCCTGTGTTCTCCGGATTTTTCTGGATAAGTTTCATTTTCTAAATTGTATTTATCCGCTAATAAATGTGTAAAAATCCATCTTTTGTCCTTCGGATCAAATACCAATTCATATCCTTTAATTGTAATTCGACGTCCGACCTTTGAAAGCTGCCGGTAGAGAGGCATTAAAGAATCTTCTATAGATAAAGTTTCTGCTGTTTTATAGGATCCATCTGAAAGCATGAAGAGGTGATCTGGCGTACAAATAATTTCTTCGGCGGTATCTAAAACAAGCTTAATAACTTCTGTATTTTTCTTTGTTTTTCTGGGATTTAATATTTTTTCAATTCCAATAGAGCCATCTTTTTTAAGTGTATAACAATAATTTTGAATACCTTTTTTCGATTCTTCAATAAGTTCGATAAAACTTAACGATCTGCCATCTGCTAACGCAATTTTTACATCTCCACAAAAACACCCGCCTGCCGAATCCCCTTCCACAAGGTAAAGTTCACTTTTGGCGGGATCTTTTTCTTGGCAATCGGCCATTTTTCCAGGAAGTCCGCCAAGATCGAGCGCTGTTTTTCTGCGCGTTAAGTCTCTTGCTTTTCGGGCTGCAACTCTGGCTCTAGCGGCCTCAACTGATTTTTGACAAATGGCTTTTGTGGCTGCGGGGTTTTCTTCAAAAAAGATGGTCAGTTTATCGTTTGTAATTTGAGAAACCATGCCCTTGACATGGCTATTTCCCAATTTTGTTTTTGTTTGACCTTCAAATTGAGGTTGCGGCAATTTTACAGAAACAATCGCAATCAACCCTTCCCGGACATCGTCTCCTGTAATACCATCCTCGGTGGCGTCTTTTAAAAGTCCGTGGGTTTGTGCAAATTTATTAATAATTCGCGTTAATGCTGTTTTAAAACCGACAAGGTGCGTGCCACCTTCAATCGTATTAATATTATTGGCATACGTATAAAAAACCTCGTTATAGCTATCGTTATATTGAAAAGCGACTTCCATCTCGACGTTCTCTTTTTTCCCCGTAAAATAAACGGGCGACGGATGAACGGGTTTTCTTTTCTTCCCTAAATATTCCACAAAAGATTCAATGCCGCCTTCGTAGAAAAATTCTTGTTTTTCGTTTGTTCTCTCGTCTTCAATCGAAATACGAAGTCCTCGGTTTAAAAATGCAAGCTCTCTAAGTCTTTGTGATAATGTCTCATAGCTATATTCCAAAACCTCAAAAATTTCCGCATCTGGTTTAAAGGTAATAATGGTTCCGCGTTTTTTTGTTTTCCCGATGTGTTTGAGTTTGGTTGAAGGATCTCCCTTTTTATAGGTTTGGGTATACACACCCCCGTCTCGATGAATTTCGAGTTGCAAAACTTCAGACAGGGCGTTTACAACAGAAACCCCAACCCCATGAAGCCCTCCAGACACTTTGTACGTGCTGGAATCAAATTTTCCGCCAGCATGAAGCACAGTCATAACAACTTCTGCGGCTGGTTTTTTCTGTGTTTTGTGCATATCCACAGGAATCCCCCGGCCATCGTCTTCCACCGTCACCGAGTTATTCACATGAATTTTCACACCGATATTTTTACAATACCCTGCAAGCGCTTCATCCACAGAGTTATCCACAACCTCAAACACAAGGTGATGAAGCCCCCGCTTAGAAACGTCCCCAATATACATTGCGGGGCGCTTCCTAACGGCCTGAAGCCCCTCTAAAACCTTAATGTTTGTTGCATCATAGGTATCTTTTTTTATTTTTGGTTCTTGATCGTTATCCACTTGCTTATTCTCCATCAGACTTCCGTAACAGAACCTTGATGAACTTTATACATTTTTGCCTTATTTTTATTCACATTTACGTTTTCTGGGTCTGTTGTTGTCACAAAAACTTGGACATTCTTATTTCGAAGAGACTGAAACAAAAAATTTCTTCGGTCCGTATCGAGCTCAGAAGCAATATCATCTAAAAGAAATATTGGTTTTATCCCCTTTTCGCGCTTTAAAGCTTCCAATTCTGAAAGTTTTAAAGCCAAAATCGCTGTTCGCTGCTCTCCTTGCGAGCCAAAAGTCCGAAAATTTTTTTCATTCAGATACATCGAAAATTCATCCCGATGCGGGCCTACAAGACTTCGCTTAAACTTTCGCTCTTGCCAAGCCAGGCGCCTTTGTTCTTCGCTTAAGATCTGCCGAATCGTTTCTTCGTCTGACACGTTTAACGGACAAGAAACCGCAGCCTCATAGCGAACTTCAACAGCCCCGTCTAAACCAGAAATTTCCTGGTATAAACAAGGAGTTAGCGTATTTAATTTCTCAATAAATTGCAAGCGTTTTGATACAATGTATGCGCCGCTCTGAATCAGCTTTTCCCCCCAAATTTCAATTTGCGAACCTTGCTCCAATTTAAGTGCAGCATTTCTTTGGATGAGCGCGCGCATATATCGCCCGATTTCTTGTGCATACATCGGGTCAAAATGAAAAAGGGCACGATCTAAGTATCGTCGCCGATTCTGAGGTGGCCCTTGAAGCGTCTGTAAGTCCAGGGGTGAAAAGCTAATGACATTCATAAGCCCGAAGTATTCTTTTGTTTTTTTAATTGATTTATCGTTAATTTTGGGCCTTTTAGATTTTTCATGAATCTGAACACTAAATGTTCGATGAATGTCTTGATACGAAAGTTTGCCTTCTAAATAAGCAGTTTCTTTTTCCCAGGCCACTAAATCTTTATTTGCGGCGGGTCTTAAGGTTTGAAGTGTTGCTAAAAGATAGATGGATTCGAGTAAATTGGTCTTTCCTTGTGCATTTTTTCCAAAAAAAACGTTCGTTTCAGAAAAACCATCTAAAAAAAGCTGCGGATAATTTCGAAAGTGCTCAAGTCTCAGCCATTCAAGCTGCATCAAATTCTCATTGGCATGACAACACAAACATAATCATTGTCTCCCATGCCTTTCACGATCCCTGGGCTCAGTTTATCGTTGAGCTCTAATGAAATTTTTTCGCTTTGCATGGCATTTAAAATATCGATGAAATACTTTGCGTTAAATCCAGCTTCAATGGGTGTTGTTTCTGCATACTCAATTTCAAGTTCCTCTGTCGCCTCTCCCAATTCCGGATTACTCGTAGAAATGACAAGAGTCCCCGATTGAGCCACAAGTTTAATCGCCTTGGAACGCTCCGAAGAAAGCAAAGAAATTCTTTTTAGACACCCTAAAAACTTGCCTCGATCAATGACAAGCTTTTTCGTGTTTGATTGTGGAATAACCTGTTCATAATCTGGATATTCACCATCAATCAGTCGAATAAATAAGACTAATTTTTCTTTTTTAACAATAAAATTATTCGAATCAAACCCAATTTGATATCTGCCTTCGCCTTCGTCCAAAACCTTTTTCAATTCGTTGAGCCCTTTTTTGGGAATAATCACACCTCGATTAAAGTTGAGCTCTTTTGAAAATGAAATTTCTTTATTAATTAAACTTAACCGATGTCCATCGGTTGCAACCATGCGAACCGTACTTGAGTTCTTTTTAGGTTTTTCAAAGAATACGCCATTTAAATGGTATCTGGTTTCATCATTCGAAACAGAAAAAAGAGTCTTTGAAATCATGTCCTGGAGTACGCCAGGCTCAATTTCATAGAATTTTTTATCTTTATAATTGGGAACGGTCGGATAATCTTCTGGAGAAAGCCCAACGATATTAAATAAAGCTTTTCCACATTCTATTTTGATCCAATAATTTTCTTTCTTTTTAAAGGTAACAAGATCATCTTGAAGCTCTCTTACGATTTCATAAATGTTTTTTGCAGGGAGTGTAATACTTCCTTCTTTGTCAACTTGTGCAGGATAACTTCCACGAACACCTACTTCTAAATCGGTTGCTGTAATCACAAGCTGTCCTTTTTTAGCTTCCAATAACACGTTTGCTAAAATAGGCATTGCTGTTCTGCGTTCCACAACACCTTGAACGCGATGCAATCCTTTTAAAAGTTCTTTTCGATCAATTGAAAACTCCATGATTTATCCTCCATCCCTTTTTAATTTCTTAAACCGACTCTATTTCACTTTTTCTTTCTTGTCTTTAAAAAAGTTATCCACAGAAAAGCGTTGTTCTTCAATTACTTACTTAAATTAAATATAAATATAGTAGTAGTAGTAGTACCTGTGGAATTGTGGATAACATAGGTAAAGTGTTGGAATCAATGACAAATTCCATGCACAGGGCCTGTGGATAACTTTGTGGATAGAAATGAAAAACTGTGGATAACTTTTTTTATCCACAGTTATCCACAGGCAATCCACAGAGTTATCCACAGGCAAATCAAAAAAAATATAAAAAAGAGAACATTTTTAAAAAAGACCCGAAAAATAGAAAAATTTGGGTGGTTTTTTCCGTTTTTTTGCCGAGTTATCCACAGGCGCACAAAAAATAAACATATTTTTACCTCAAAAAGTTATCAACCATTCTTGCCATATGTGGATAACTCAGATAAGCGCGTGAAGTTATTGAATAATTCTATCCACAGCCCCTGTGCATAACCTGTGGATAGACGTATTTTGAAAAAAGTTATCCACAGGCTATCAACAGGCAATCCACAGGGTTATGCACAGGCAAATTAGGAAAAATGAAAATTAAGAAAAGTGACTTTCCACCATACGTTCAATCGATTCAATGTCTTTTTTAATCACCAGGTCTTGATCGGCCATTTCTGAAATTTTTCGAACGGCATGCATCACGGTCGAATGATTTTTTCCACCAAAGATCTTTCCAATTTCCGGAAAAGATTTTCCCGTATATTTTCTACATAAAAACATCGCGACTTGGCGTGGGTGAGACAAAAGCTTAAGTTTTTTGGTCGATCTTAAATCTCCAACATTGATGTTATAGAAACTCGCGACCTTTTTTTGAATATCTTCAAGTGAAATAGAAAGCTGTTTTTGGGGGATCAGCTTTTTA
>MGRI01000071.1 GCA_001798105.1 Deltaproteobacteria bacterium RIFCSPHIGHO2_02_FULL_40_11 | reverse complement strand
TATTCGCCAAGACTTGAATTAGTACTGTCTCCCTGGTGATAATAAGTAACTTGTTTGTTGCTGGCGCTGTCTACCCTGGAGACTTTAGCAAAGCCGGCAAACTTCCGGTCCGAAGGAGAATTAAAGTAGAACTTCCCGGTTTCATAGGTATTGGTGTAGGTAGAGGTAACTCCCAGACCGTCGTAATTACTCATCTGGTATACCGTGTCAAGCACAAAGGGAAGGTTTGGACTAAGTGTTACCCCGTTTCCATCTGTGTACTGGGGACTGGTTTTGTAGGTAATGTCAGACCTGCCGCCTCGTGAGTAGGTAATGCGGGAGGCAAGGTCTGCTTTTTGGCTGCTGCTGGCAAGGTAGACATATTCTGTAGTATCGGCCTTGGCACGAAGCATATCCAACATGCCATCACCGTTTACTTCTTCCAGGCGCACACCTTCGTCCGCGTATCCGGAAGAGACAAAGTCAAAGGGGATAGTCCAGCTAGTGTTGTAGGTCCAGCCGCTAAAGCCGTTGTTAATATATACTTTCTTTGTTTGCCCACCTCTTGACTCTAAAATGTCAGGCAAATGGTCGCTATTCACGTCTGCCAGCCGTACCCCTAAGTCTGTAGTATTAACCCCTAAAAAGTTAAGTGGGAATGTCCAGGAGTGACTGGTAGTCCAACCACTACCTGTGTTTAGATAGATTTGAGGGGTATCCTGGTATCCGGCTTTAATAATATCTACAAGGCCGTCGTTATTCACATCGGTGAGTCTTGCTCCCAGGTCTTCGTAGCCACTGCTTACAAAATCGACCGGGGAATTCCAGGTAGAATCAGAGCTCCATCCTGCTCCGTTATTTAGGTAGGTAGCTTTAGTTTGTCCGTTTCGTGCGTACAGGAAATCTACCAACCCGTCACCGTTCACATCCGCTAATTCCGCGCCTGTGCCTTGAGAAGACGAAGTCACGATTGCTATTGGCGGAGCCCAGGTAGAATCCACGCTCCAACCAGAACCCGTGTTGCGGTAAGTCTCCAGGGTCTCGCCAGACTTAGCACGCACAATATCTACCAACCCGTCGCCATTCACATCCACCAGCCGTCTACCCAAATCAGCGCCATTACTATCTACAAAATACAGCGGTACCGTCAGGCCGGAATTATAGGTCCAGCCGCTGCCGTTATTCAGATACACGCTGGCAGTGGTTCCAGCTTTAGCGTATATAATATCCGTTAAGCCATCACCGTTCACGTCGCCAAACCGGGCGCCGCTGTCAATGCCTTGAGATAAAATAAAGTTACCAGGGATGTCCCAGCTGTTTTGGGTCCAGCCCGGACTATGGGTCTGGTAGTTAAAATCTGTTGCCGGAAAGGATACTTGTGCCTCCGTAGTTTCATCCCTACCGGTTTCGGTAATAGTATCGAGTAAAACACGGACTGCGTTGTCTCCTGTGGTGTAGCTAATTGCGTACTTACGCGTCCAGGCACCGCTAACTTTGACTTGGATTTCCGTAATGTAATAGTCAGTAATAACCGAAAAACCGGTATTGTAGCGGACAACGTGGTCATTGCGGCTGGACTTCACAAACTCCACTTCAAATGGTCCGTCCGTAGTAGCGTTGCCAGTGTAAATAATTTTGTATGGATAAATTTGTCCCTGGTCTTTGCTGTAGGTGTACTTAATATAGTTATTGTTGGTGTCACGTATTTCGTCTAACATCCATTTGGATACCTTAGTCGAATCTGACGGATTATCCTGACGAGAACCAGCCGCGGTACCGAATTTGTAGGTAATACCCTTTTTATCTTTCACGGTCCAGGTGTTTGAAGAAAGGGTGTAGTCCAGAAACTCACCGTTATCCACTCTGGCACGGTAGTTACCACTAGACACAGAGGCAAGTTCACCGGACAGGGAGGAAGTGAAGTAGTTATCGGTATACAGTTTATCCAGTCCGGTTTTATTTAGACGCTCAATGTACGGGATGTTAACGGACCAGCCAACGCCGACAATGCCGTTTATGTCCGTTGACTGGCTGTTGTACGAAAGTTTCAAGTCAGGCTGCAGGCCGTTTCTTCCTGGAGGTATGGTTATGGGGTGTTCATACACTAAACTCCCGCTCATGGCGTCTGTTTCAGGAAGCAGCTGTTTAATAGTGGTTGGCTGCTGCAGGGTGTTTTGAACTGATTGTTCCTGTCCTGCCATGAGTGATTCCGGCTCGGGTTGTTTCTCTTTATCTGGTTTTACTTCTTCTTTGCTGTCAGTAGGTTTTGCTTCGACCGATGCTTCAGGCTGTGATGGGGAAATAGCAACTTCACTGGCCGAAGGAGTAGTGGTAACTGCGGCGTCATCGGCAAATGCGGGGGTAACAGGAGTGAGGAGAAATAAAAAAACCAAGGCAAATGCCGTTGGCCGGAGGAGCCTTTGGAGGGAGGCGAATACATAAGTATAGACCATATGTGTAATGTTAATTTTCATGGTAATTTTTTTATTTTTCAAAGATTAATATTTGGCTTAGGTAAGGTTAGTATATCATACAGGGAGAAAGTACGACAGCTTTAGTCTTGTACAATGGAAGATGGTATACCTCCCTCAACACTGTGCAGGACGTTAGAACTGTGTTGCAAGGGCAAACTGAGTATGTTTACATACCCGCTTTGGTTTAAGGCTAAATTATTTATCTTGCATACTCTCAATTGGTGATTCTTGAGTCTCGCCTTTCTCCGTGTATTTAACAATGCAGGTATTTTGCCATTCGCTGTAATAAATACCTACTACATTATTCCACCTTTGCTTTAAGTCTTTTAGTAAGGCTTGGCATTTTAAATTATTACTGAAAGCCTCATCTGCCCTATCTTTTTCTGCTTTTGCTTTATCTTGCGCCATCTTTATTTGGTCTGTCTTTGTTTTTGCTTCTAACTCTATCAGTTGTTGCTTCTCAATAGATTTTTGCTTACTGATTTGGATTGCATAAAGAATTCCACCTAATATTGAGCACGCTAAAATAATTGCAAGAGGTAATATTAATTTGTCTTTGTGATGCGGTCTCTTATTTTGTACTGGTTCTCCTGTAGATATTTCTTTACCTCCCTCAAATAATTTTGTAGGCTTTACTGAGTCTTGGATACTTAAATTTGCTCCACAATGTGTGCAAAATTTATTTTCACTATCTGATTTGGTGCCACAATTGGTGCAATACATAAATTTAAATAATAATAGACTAATTTATTATTGGGTTTTGGTTTTATCCAAAAACTCGCTAATTATAGTAGTAGATATAATTACCCCTAAGTTTTGGTATTTACCTTCAATGACGGCAGAAGGAATTCCTAAAAAACAGCCATTTTGGTCTATTGCAAAACCACCGGAATTTCCGCTATCTATTTTAGCCGATGTTAGGATATTACCATCATCAGAAAAACTACTAATTATACCTTCAGTAACAGTGAGATTGTAGCCGCCACTTGTTACTGGATATCCGTAAATTTTAATAGAATCACCTAGTTGCGGAACAGAGCTATCGCAACTATCAGGACGTGTGTATGCAGGAAAGCTAGTCGGATAATCGCCCCAAGTTTTTGCATCGGAATCTGTATAAGAACTATAAATTTCTAACATTGCTATATCGTACTGCTTGCTTACAGCGAATAAACAATTTAATTGACATGTTTGTGTCGCAGGAAAACGCTGGTAGAGAGTTGCTGACCGATGACGAGTATAAAAGTCAGAAGAACGCTTTAATGGGAGAGAAAGCTAATATAGAGAGCCAGATTAGGAATATTGAGCAAGGGGTAGACCAGTGGTTAGACCTAACCGAAAAAACATTTAACTTTGCAACGTACGCTCATGTATGGTTTGAGAAAGGCGACTTTGAGCAGAAGACAAACATTTTACGAGCACTTGGTCAGAACCTCACGCTTTTAGAGGGAAAGCTGTGTATTGATATGCAAAAACCATTCTTAACTTTGAAACAGGGCTTAGAAGTTGAACCTCTAAAAACAGCTAGGCTAGAACCAGTGACTTTAGGCTTACTAAACGGAAAAAACACCCGTTTAGAGAGTGTTTTTTCACAGTGGAGCGGCTAAGGGGAATCGAACCCCTGTCCATACCTTGGCAAGGTATTGTTCTACCATTGAACCATAGCCGCATATTTTTTATTTACGATATCAAAAGTTGAAATTTTATTCAATGACATAGTCAAACTTCGCATAAAGCTACGTCGGACAGCCTTCATGTTGTTCTATTTTGGTAACCAAACTTCGCAAAATCTATTTCTGGCGTAAGCCAGCCGAATCCGCCAGCTGGCGGAGAAGGCTGGTGCCGCGAGTCAGAATCGAACTGACGACACAGCGCTCTTCAGGCGCTTGCTCTTCCACTGAGCTACCGCGGCATTGTTGCAACTAACCGAAAGTTATATATTGCTGGTACTATAATTTTTAATCTTCGATTAAATTCCAGCATGTTCTTTATTTTATTATATTTCCTATTAAGAAACAATAGACCGGGTTCGTAGTACATAATTTCAAATAATCGGGCGCTATCATTCTTCGTATATTCTATCCTTTCTACTCCTGCTCCTTTATGAAATGAACCATGCAGTCCGTACAAAGAATCAATCTCATTTTTGAGCCAAACCATAAAATTTTTGCTTGCTGAACAAAACGAGACCTTGTAAACCAAACTATGTTTCCATCGTTTATCCCAAGAAGAGAAAAATGTACCGTCACCGTCAAATAGGCCTCTAAGAAAATCGGGAAAATATTGTTTCGGTATCTTTACTGATTTAATAGTTCTCGATTTTGCCGATGTTAATCCTATGCTGTTGAGAAACTGATAAAAAATTTTATCACCAAAGTTTATATAGAAGTATTTTTTCTCGGTTGTTCCACCACGAGCTGCTTTGCCTATATGGTTTTTTAGCGAGAGTGATTGTTTAAATTTTTCAATCAGTTCTAGGTCTTTGGAGACAAAACTAATATGCCTTGTGTCTTTATTGAGACAACCATCAGCTGTAATAAGACCAACGGCGTAGGCAAAATTTGACGACCATTTAATATGAATTTTATTTTGATTTTGAAACATATGCACCATCCCTGGTGGGCAGTACAGGACTTGAACCTGTGACATCTTCGGTGTAAACGAAGCGCTCTACCAACTGAGCTAACTGCCCCTATTACTGAAATTGCTTTGATACTATAACAAAAAGAGAAAAAAAAATCAACTGGAACGCTTGAAATAAATGGGTTATTTAGGTATACTGCCCTAGCCGTTATATACATGCCCGGGTGCTGGAATTGGTATACAGGCACGCTTGAGGTGCGTGTGCCGCAAGGCATAAGGGTTCAAGTCCCTTCCCGGGCACCAGAAGTAAAATCCCCAAATTTGGGGATTTTACTTTTGGTGCTATTTTGAGTATGGTGTAAACAGTGTTAACCTATTTATTTTATGTCTATACATATTGCGACTATTTGCGGGTCAGTGCGGAAGAATAGAAGGAGTATTTGGCCTGCGCGATATGTGCATGAGAAAATTAAAGACGCAGGGCATAACAGTACCCTAGTCGATTTTTTGGAGTTACCCTTGCCGTTCGTGGACAGCGACCCAAACCCAGGAAATCTGGATAAAAAGTATCCGTACGAGAACGTCCAGAAGTGGAGCGCTATCGCGGACAGCGTGGATGGGTTTATTATTGTGACCCCGGAGTACAATCATGGTTATCCAGCCGTTTTAAAGAACGCTCTGGATTGGCTGTATCCAGAGTTTAGCAACAAACCAGTAGGACTTGTTGGTGTTTCTGACGGACCAAGTGGAGGATTGAGAGCCGTTGAGCAATTACGGCCTATTATGGCCAATTTTGGTATGTATGACATTCAACAGGCAGTGGGAGTTCGCACGGTACAGGACGCGTTCAGTGATACTGGAGAGCTGTTAGACCCTAAACTTGGGAAATCCATTCATAAGCTCATCACCACACTTACTAGTACAGCGGAAGCGATGAGAGCATTGAGAATTGATAAAAATGACAAAATTTAAAAAATGACAAAATTGAAAATGCGGGGTGCACCTCTCATTTTGTCGTTTCTTATGCAACGGGTTGTATTGAATCTTGTCGCATAAGTACGGTGTTGTTGCTCGGTTCAATAATCTGCCATATACCGTCGGCATCTCTAGTCAATTTTCCGTCTACGGAAAATCCTGAAGCCCATTTGTGTCCGCCACCACCGAGCTTGCGAGCAATTTCACCAACGTCTACGTTTTTATGAGGGTCGCTCCGGAGCGACCCTTTTGTAGCTCCGCCCTCTTGCTTTAAAAACAAAGCAAAACCAGCCTCTGGTACTTTATTCAAGGTTTCCACAAAGCCTTCAAACACCGCACTGGGTGGGTTACCTATTTCCGCCAAGTCCTCTTGGGTCAAAATTGCGTATATCACGCCTTCCTTTTGTTTTATCCAAGTATTCGCGAAGGCCTTGCTCCAGGCCTTGAGTGTATGAGTATCCTTTCCTTTATATGTGTGTCTGGCAATTCGAGCAGTGTGGGCACCTTTGCGCATGAGGCTAGCCGCAGCCATTAGCGTTGAGGATTTGGTG
>MGRI01000070.1:5776-9967 GCA_001798105.1 Deltaproteobacteria bacterium RIFCSPHIGHO2_02_FULL_40_11 | reverse complement strand
TTTGGGCCTGCTGATGAACCTCTTTTTGAATCTGCTGAGCTGCCCTTTTTCCCCACACCAACCCTTCCAGTAAAGACGTTGACGCCAAGCGATTGGCTCCATGAACGCCCGTACAAGAAACTTCCCCCACAGCATATAAATTTTGAATACTACTTTGACCCCAACCATTCACCCACACTCCGCCACAGGCATAATGGGCGCCCGGAACAACCGGAATGAGATCATATCTTGGATCTACACCTTCTTTGAAACAGGCTTCTAAAATATTTGGGAACTTTTCTTCAAGATCTGTTTTTGAAACATAAGATTTGGCATCTAAATACACATGCGTCACAGAAGAAGTCAGCATTTCTTGATAAATACTTCGAGACACAACATCTCTGGGCGCCAAATCTTTCCACTGTGCATCATATTTTTCCATAAAAGGCGTGCCATCTTCATGCACGAGCCTTGCTCCCGCGCCCCGAAGCGCTTCTGAAATTAAAAAAGGATTTGCCCCTTTTTTAAAAAACGTGGTGGGATGAAATTGTATATATTCCATATTCATAATTCTAGCCCCCGCCCGATAAGCCATGGCCAGACCATCTCCCCTGGCTCCAACAGGATTTGTGCTTCTTAAATAAACTTGTCCCACTCCCCCTGTCGCTAAAACTGTTTTTTTAGAAAAGCACCGCACGACCTTATTTGTTTTTTGATTGAATAAATACACGCCCACGCACATATGGTTTCCGTATTTCAGTTGCGCATTTTGAGAATGATGTGAAGGGGTCAATAAATCAATAGCCGTATGCTCTGTTTCAATTCGAATTTTAGGATGCGCCTTTAAGGCTTTTACCAAAGCCCCCGTAATTTCACGCCCCGTTGCATCTTTGGCATGAAGCACGCGGGGAACAGAATGACTGGCCTCGTTGGCAAAGGATAATTCATGATTGGTTTGATCAAACGCAATCTGCAATCGGTCTATTAAAATAGACCGAACAAGCGCTGGTCCCTCTTCTGCCAAAATAGAAAGCGCTTTGATGCTGGCCTGATTGGAACTTGCCCGCATGGCGTCTTGAATAAAAAGCTCCGGAGAATCGCCAAGCCCACGATACACAATTCCCCCTTGTGCAAGATTGGTATTGGTATCAAATAATTCTTTTGCGCGCGTGACCAGGCAAACATTTAGCCCAGAGTCTGCAAGTTGCAGCGCACACACGCCGCCAGCAATCCCGCTTCCAATGACTAAAACATCTGTTTCAATAATGGTTTCCATGGCTTCAAATCGCGATCATCCTTTCTACAGCCCGCCTCGCTTTTTCTTGAATCTCCTGAGGCACAAAAATTTCATATTGATTATACTTCAACGCATCTCTGGTTTCTTCGAGCGTAATTTCATTCATGTGCGGACAACGAATCGAACACAGCCGAAGCATTTCTTTATCTGGATTTTCGGCTGCAATGTTATCTCCCATGGAACACTCTGTTAAAAGCAAATATCTGGAGGCCTTGCTTTCTTTCACATATGAAATCATTTTAGAAGTGCTTTGAGAAAAGTCGCTTGCAGAAACCACTTCTGGCGAACATTCGGGATGCGCTAAAATAACGGTATCTGGAAATTGTTTACGAACATTTTGAATATCTTCCACCGTAAATTTTTCATGAACTTCGCATTTTCCATGCCAAGTAATTAATTTCTTCCCCGTTTCTTTCGCAACATTGGCTGCCAAGTATTCATCGGGTAAAAAAATGACCGTATCTGAATTCAAAGATTCCACCACTCTCGCTGCATTTCCAGACGTACAACAAATATCGCTTTCGGCTTTCACATCGGCATAGGTATTTACATAGCTCACAACAGGAACGCCTGGGTATTTTTTTCGAAGCGCCCTTACATCTTCTGCTGTAATGCTTTCAGCCAAAGAACACCCTGCTTTTTTGGCAGGAAGAAGAACGGTTTTTGTAGGGTTTAAAAGCTTTGCCGTTTCCGCCATAAAGCGAACCCCACAAAATACGATAATATCTTTATCTGTCTCGGCGGCTTTACGTGCCAATTCCAAAGAATCGCCCTTAAAATCTGGAATCGTTTGATACAAAGCAGCTTCCATATAATTATGGCCTAAGATCACTGCATTTTTTTCACGTTTTAGCTCTTCAATTTCAGCTGCAAGTTCGGCTTTAATATAAAGCTCTGCTTCAGGAATTATTTTTCCAAGCTTTGATTTTAGATTTTCAAAAATTTTTTCTTTAGAAGTCATCTTTTTTACCTTCCAACATAAATGAAATATCCAACGCTTTTACTGAGTGAGTCAAAGCACCCACTGAAATAAAATCCACGCCTGTTTTTGCAATGTCCCCAACGGTTTTCAAGGTTACATTTCCAGAAACTTCCAGTGGAATTTTCTTAGAAACCAATTGAACTGATTTTTGAATGTCGGAAAGATTAAAATTATCTAAAAGAATTCGATATATCGGAAACTGAAGCGCCACACTTACTTCATCTAATGTTTTTACTTCAATCACAACAGGTAATTGATCTTGATTGTTTTCAAAAACTTGATGTAGCGCCTTTGAAATACTTCCTGAAGCCTCAATATGATTTTCTTTCACTAAAATCATATCGTCTAAGCCAAATCGGTGATTTTTCCCGCCCCCCAATCGAACAGCCCATTTGTCTAATGCCCGTAACCCGGGGGCTGTTTTTCGCGTATCTAAAATTGTACACTGGGGAGCAGCTTTCACATATTTTTGGGTTTGGGTTGCAATCCCACTCATGCGCTGCATGAAGTTTAAAGCCACACGCTCGGCCGATAAAAGCGCTTGGGAGGGACCCAGAATACTTGCAACAACTTTCCCAGCCAAAACCTCTGCGCCATCTTCTACGTAAAACGCCATCTGACAACGATCGTCCACATATTGAAACACCGCTTGAGCCACTTCCAGGCCTGCAATGACACCTTTAGATTTTATAATGAACTGGCCTTTAGAAACCTGATCTTTGGGCACGCAAAACTGTGTTGTAAAATCCCCCCGCCCCAAATCTTCTTTGAGCGCTAAAACAATTGCACTTTGAATTTCTTTTGACAGCATACGCTTAGATATACTGAAGGATGTCATGCAATGCAAATGGGCATATAAAATTAAACCGTGATTTGAGCGTATCGCCATGGTATACTTAAAAAATGATTAAAGATCCCAAACAGTTCAAACAATGGGAACAAAGGTTTTTATCAAAAGATAAATTGCCCTATTCAAAATCTCTCGCTATTTTTACACACCTTTGGAAAGAAGCCACGCAACTTGGGGTGCTCCCCTCACAAAATCCCATGGAAGGGATTGAAACCGATATTCAATTGGCAAAAATTTTAAATTCATGTTTGAAAAAATCCTCGCAAAAATAGGTTCTCTTTTACAAGAACATAAAATCCCATATATGATTATTGGGGGACAAGCCGTTTTGCTCTATGGAGAACCCAGGCTCACCCGGGATATTGACATTACGATTGGATTCTCTTCAGATAAACTGGATAAACTTTTAAAAGCCATGGATACAAACCAGTTTGAGATACTTCCTTCGAATATTCATACATTTGTAAAACAAACAATGGTTTTACCCATGAAAGAAAAAACCACAGGCATTCGAATCGATTTTATATTTTCTTATACGCCCTATGAACAACAAGCGCTTCAAAGAGTTTTTAAAAAAAAGATTTTGAATCAGGAAGTTTGTTTTGCTTCGATCGAAGATTTAATTATTCATAAAATTTTTGCACAACGCCCCCGCGATTTAGAAGATGTAAAGTCGATTCTAATCAAAAATCCTAAAATTGACACGGCCTACATTCGGAAATGGTTAATGGAATTTGACCAATCCATCCCTGAAAAGAATTTTACACAAATCTTTGAAGAGATTTTCAATTAACCTTCTTTTTGCAGATATACCGTTCGTATCGGGAACGGAATCACAATACCTTCTGTATTAAAGCGCTGATGGAGCGCCTTAATAAATTGGGATTTTAATCCGTAATGGTCGATATAATGAGTGGCCAAGCAATCTCTTTAAGATTCAGATTTTCCATCCATCCAGTCATGGGTAACTTCCTCTAAAATCGTTAATGGCAAAGGTCCGGTTAAAAGCACTGTATCATGAAATTTCTTAAGGTCAAAAGCGTTACCCATTTTTTCTTTGGCGGACGCCCTTAAATCTGAAAA
>MGRI01000070.1:2383-5707 GCA_001798105.1 Deltaproteobacteria bacterium RIFCSPHIGHO2_02_FULL_40_11 | reverse complement strand
TTTGCGCCATAAATTTTAGCGCTCTTTCCCGAGACCACCCCAGCATATGAACCCCCGTGTCCACAACCAGACGAATCGCGCGCCAAGCTTGGTCCATGAGCATCCCAAAACGATCGATCTCCGTAGAATAAAGCCCCATGTCATCTGCCAAGCGTTCTGTGTAATGCGCCCAGCCTTCAATGTATGCTGTAAATCCCATATGGCGTTGAAACTTTGGCAACTCTTTTTGTTCTGTTGCAAGTGCAATTTGTAAATGATGCCCTGGGATCGCCTCATGAAACGCCAACGTTTGCATGGAATACTTGGCCCACACCGTTGGCTTTAAGGTATTCATCCAAAAAATACCGCCCCTGGAACCATCTTCTGTGGGCGGATAATAATAAGCCGCAGGGGAAGACACGGCTTTTAAGGCATCAATTTCTTTAATTTCAAATGGAATTTTTGGGAGCGTTCCAAAATAGTCTGGCAAAGCCTTTTCCATTCTATTCAGCGCATCTTTGTGAAATTGAATGAGTTCTTTGGCATCTTTAAAATAATTCGATGGGTCCGCTTTTATTTTTTCCTGAAAACTTTTTAAGTCTCCCGTGTGCCCCAAGCGACTTGCAATTTCTTTCATTTCTTCTTGGTTTTTTTGAAGCTCATCCAACCCCATTTGATGCAATGCCTCAGGGGTAAGATGTGTTGTGGTCATGACACGCGCCTGATAATTGTAATATTCTCTTCCCCCTGGAATCGCCGAAACGCCGACTTCGTTTCTTGCTTTGTCTTTGTATTCCGTTTTTAGAAAATCATAAAACTTTTGATAGGCTGGCACCACTTTTTCACGAACGGCTTTTTCAAATTGATCTAAAAACTTTTTTTGTTCTGGAGAAGAGAGGGTTTTTGGAAATTGTTTTAACGGCCTGGAAAATGGATTTTCCAAAATGCTAAGCGCTGTAAACGATTTTAATTGTTCAAGCACGCGGTCATAGGCCACTTTTGGCGTCACGCGACCAGACTTTAAGCCTTCTTTTAAGTCGCCCATGTATTCATCAAAAAGCTTGGGCATTTTTTCATAACGGCTTAATAAATCGTCATAGTTTTTTTTGGTTTTTAAGGGATGAATTTCTAAAAGATCCATGAGCCGAATATGCGGTCCAAAAAGTTGTTTAATGTCCCATTCCCAATCTGGGTGGGTATAGCCTTCGAGCGTTTCTTTCAATTTTTGCTCTAAAATACGGTAAGAAATCTTCTCTTTTTTGGAAAGTGTGTGACGCTCAATGGTTTGAAGTTCTTTTAAAAAAGTTTCTTCTTTGGCCTTGTGTCTTTGACGCGACGCAGGGCCCATTTCGCCAAGCTTATCATTGTAACGATTATCCCCCAGCCAGGTTGCCCAAACAGGGTTTTCTTGCATAAGATATTCCCAATATTTTTCCCCTAATTTTTTAAACTTTTCCGAACTCATTTTCCCCCCAGATTTATTTTCGATCGTAGTTTTTTCTTTTGAGACCATTTTCTTTTGTCTTCCACCATTTTTTGCTTGGTCCGCCTGGATCTTCGTCTTTTTTGTTTTTTAATTTTATACGCCGCTTGATTCGCCTGCGTTTTTTGTTTGAGCACCTCTGCCTCATATTTCTCACACAAAATCCTACGGGCAAAAAAGCGATTGTCGGCCTGGGTTCTAGAAATCTGGCATTTCACTTCAAGCCCCGTGGGCAAATGTTTTAACTGTACACACGTTGCCGTTTTATTTACCTTTTGCCCGCCTGCGCCAGAAGAGCGAATAAAGGACTCTTTCAGATCTTTTTCAAAAAGTCCAAGATCTTGCATTCTTTTGTGTAAGGCCAGTTTTTTAGATTCGGAGATCATAAATCAATGGTGCGCCCGGAGGGATTTGGCCTCCGGTCAAAATCGCTTCGCGATTTTGCCTCCGGGCCACGGCTCGCTCGCACCCGCTAAAGCGGGTACCCGCTCGCTCCGCCATTCAAATCCCTCCCTTTGTCGCAAACAGCCATTCAGGCTGTTTGCTCACTATAAAGCACTTTAAAATAGTTTCACAAAATGAAACTATTTTAAAGTGCGCCCGGAGGGATTTGAACCCCCAACCCTTGGTTCCGAAGACCAATGCTCTATCCAGTTGAGCTACGGGCGCACAGACTTTGGTCTTACCCACTTTGACTTTTTTTTTCAACTGATTTAGAAAAAGAGATCCCTCGCTCCCGCTCGGGATGACATATGAAAAACATTTTAAAATCACTTCCCAAAATTGAACTTCACAGACACTTGGAAGGATCCATTCCCATTGATCTTGTTTTGAAATGGAGTCAGAAATATAACTTGCCATTGCCGATGAAAGATCCCCGCTTTCGCGGGGATGACAAGGAACTTCGCAGGGATGACATTCAAGCCAAAACGCCCATGCCCTTTTCAACGGTTTTGGAGCGGCTTTTTTACCAACAACGTTGTTTTCAAAACCTAGAAAGCGTTGAAACCTTAACCTATGAGGTTTTAAAAAGTATTGCCCAAGACAATATTAAACTCCTTGAACTGCGCTTTAGCCCAGGGTTTATGGCTGAGCCTCAAAACCTTTCCTTTGATGGCATCATGGAAGCTGTTCTTTCCGCCAAAGAAAAGGCTCAAAAAGATTTTGAAATAGAAGTAGGTTACCTTCTGATTAGCTCCAGAGATTTTGGGATAGCCACCTGCCAAGAAACCATTGATCTCGCCTTAAAATGGAAGGACCATATCGTGGGCATTGATTTAGCAGGGGATGAAACCAAATTTCCAGATACGCTTTTTGAAAAACCGTTTCAAAAAGCAAAAGCCGCTGGACTCAATATTACAGTTCATACGGCTGAAGTGACACCGGCCAAAAATATTCTAACCGCGCATCAAAAACTCGGGGCCCAACGCATCGGCCATGGGGTTCAAGCCGCCACAGACGAAACCGTCATCAAATATTTAATTGAAAACAAAATTCCTCTGGAACTTTGTCCCACCAGTAATTTTATTACAGAAGCTGTATCTTCCTTAAACGCACACCCCCTCAAAAATCTTTTGAAACGCGGCGTCAAAGTAACGATTAACTCTGATGACCCCACCCTTTTTGGGACAACACTCACACATGAATATGAAATTTGTGTGGAAAAACTTGGCATGTCTTTGGCGCAAATTAAACAGACTATTTTGAATAGCTTTGAAGCATCGTTTTTATCGCGTGCACAAAAAAAACGCATGTGGGAAAAATACTTTCAAACATTTTAAGCCTATGCTAAGGTCTCCCCAAAAAATGATGGCACTTCATCCTAAACTGAAAACGTACGGATTTACCAAACACCAAAAAAT
>MGRI01000070.1:0-2360 GCA_001798105.1 Deltaproteobacteria bacterium RIFCSPHIGHO2_02_FULL_40_11 | reverse complement strand
CGCTTTTAAAAGAAGCAATCGCACGAAAAGAAGGCACTCCATCTGCCCCTGGCCCCCTGGTTACGCTTACTGGAAAACACACAGGCCGCGCCGCCAAAGATAAATACATTGTGCAAGATGAAACCACCCAAAAAAATGTATGGTGGGACCAAAATGTGGCTGTTACGTCCGATCAATTTGAAAAGCTTTATCAAAAAGTTATCCAATACTTAGAAAAGAAAGATCTTTTTGTTCAAGATTGCTTTGTTGGGGCAGACCTTAGCCTACGTTATCCCGTTCGCGTCATCACCGAACAAGCCTGGCACAGTGTTTTTGTGCGGAACATGTTTTTTGACCAACCCAAAGGCTTTGAACATGCAACGCCTCCCAAATTCACCGTCCTTCATGCCCCCAACTTTCAGGCAAATCCCGCAACCGATGGGATTCGAAGTGAAACATTTATCATGCTTAATTTTAAAAAAGGATTGGTTCTAATTGGTGGCACAGCTTATGCGGGTGAAATTAAAAAATCGATTTTTACCCTTTTAAATTACAGCTATCCGGACGAAAATGTTTTTCCCATGCATAGCTCTGTCAATGTGGGCAAAGACCCCAAAGACGTTGCTTTATTCTTTGGGCTATCGGGAACCGGGAAAACAACTTTATCTGCAGATCCCAACCGAACTTTAATTGGAGATGATGAACACGGCTGGTCTCAAAATGGTGTTTTTAATTTTGAAGGTGGCTGTTATGCAAAAGTGATTCGACTGTCAGCCAAAAATGAACCCGAAATTTATGCCACCACCCAAACGAAAGGCACCCTTTTGGAAAATGTGGTTTTAGATCCCAAAACAAAAAACTTTGATCTCAACGATGCCTCCATTACTGAAAATACAAGGGCGTCTTATCCCATTCACTTCATTCCCAATGCATCTAAAACGGGAATGGCGGGTCATCCAAAAAACATTATTATGCTCACCTGCGATGCATTTGGGGTTTTTCCACCTGTCGCAAAACTTACGCCTGCGCAAGCCATGTATCATTTTATTTCTGGCTACACAGCAAAAGTGGCCGGCACAGAAGTTGGCGTCACAGAACCTGAAGCTACATTTAGTACCTGTTTTGGCGCACCGTTTATGCCCAGACATTCTTTAGATTACGCAAACTACCTTAAAAATCGCATGGAAGAGCATCATTCCAAGGCCTGGCTCGTCAACACTGGGTGGACTGGGGGCTCCTATGGTGAAGGCCATCGCATGAGTCTGCCGCACACCCGTACGATTTTACGGGCGATTTTTGAAGGACAATTGGATCAGGTCCCAACGACCCAAGATCCTATTTTCGGGCTTCATATTCCGCTTACTTGTCCAGATGTTCCCAGTGATATTTTAAACCCAAAAAATACATGGAAAGATTCCGCCGCTTACGATAAAAAAGCAAAAGATTTAGCAAAACGTTTTATTGAAAACTTTAAAAAATTTAAAGTTGAAGACTTGGCTCAATACGGGCCGAAAGTTTAATAAAGGAGAAAAATATGAATTCACTTATCCCGTTCTTTCCAGTCTTTGGTGTGATTGGATTGGGCTTTGCCCTCTTATCTTATATGAGCGTCACAAAACGCCCCGCAGGCAATGAAAAGATGAAAGAAATTTCAGACCTCATTCATACAGGGGCCATGGCGTTTTTAAAAACAGAATATAAAATTTTAAGTCTTTTTATTTTGGTTGTGTTTGTGCTCTTATACACATTCTTACAACCCGGCACGGCCTTTGCCTTTTTGTCCGGCGCCATTTGTTCCATGCTGGCTGGTTTTATTGGGATGAAAGCCGCAACGAAAGCAAACGTTCGAACATCGCAAGCTGCCTCCACGGGATCCGAAGGAGATGCCCTTTTAGTTGCATTCACCGGTGGGTCTGTCATGGGGCTTGCGGTAGCCAGTTTAGGTCTCATTGGCGTTGGTATTTTTTTCATTTTCTTTGGCAATGCGGAACAAGCGAGTCTGATTAACGGCTTTGCCATGGGCGCAAGCTCGATTGCACTTTTTGCGCGCGTAGGCGGAGGGATTTATACCAAAGCCGCAGACGTTGGTGCAGACTTGGTTGGAAAAGTAGAAGCTGGCATTCCAGAAGACGATCCCAGAAACCCAGCCACGATTGCAGACAATGTGGGAGATAACGTTGGCGACACAGCAGGCATGGGCGCAGATATTTTTGAATCGTACGTGGGAAGCGTCATTGCAACCATTGCCATTGGTGCAACATCTGCTGCATACGCAGCAAGCCGGGAAGCAGCGATGATTTTACCTTTAATGGTTATTTCATTGGGACTTTTTGCCTCTCTCATTGGAATTTTTTCCATGCAGTTTTTTAAAAAATTAAACC
>MGRI01000069.1:2824-8877 GCA_001798105.1 Deltaproteobacteria bacterium RIFCSPHIGHO2_02_FULL_40_11 | reverse complement strand
ATCAAAGATCCCTCGAATTTTATCTTGCATGGGGGCAAGCTGGGCATCAATACGATCAAAGCGTTTATCGACGCCATCGAAACGCTGATCAATGCCATCTAAACGTTGGTCAACGCCATCTAAACGCTTATCGACGTCATCAAAGCGCTCGTTTATTTCCTTTTTAAAGGTATCGAAATAGTTTTTTAGTTCTTGATCCATTTTTAGTCTCCTTTTAGTTATAGTGAATTAAATGACAAATATCCACACCAATTTCTATATACAATCTTCATGCCAAAACGTTTCTAGCCTGAAATTTATTTTAGGATTGAAATCATTCATGTTTTTAAAATTTTCGTAGATAAAAATGGACGAAGGGGGTCGGTTTTCCGACCTTAAGATGAACGCTCTGAAATTGTTTTCGCCTGCATGAAAAGTTTTAAATAATCCGGTCCGCCTGCTTTGGAATTGGTGCCGGATAGATTAAACCCCCCAAAGGGGTGCACGCCCACCAATGCGCCTGTGCATTTTCGATTGATATAAAAATTACCCACATGAAATTTCTTTTTTGCCATTTCTTTATGTGAAGCATTATTTGTATAAACAGAACCTGTTAGCCCATACTCCGTGTCATTGGCGATATTGAGAGCATCATTAAAATCTTTTGCTTGAATCAGGGCCAATACGGGGGCAAAAATTTCTTCTTGGGCAATCGTGGCTTTGGGCGAAACATCTCCAAAAACCGTGGGTTCTAAGAAATACCCTTTTTCTAAATGAAAATTTCCACCGGTTAGAAGACGTCCTTCTTTTTTTCCAATTTCAATATATTTTTTTGCTTTTTGGATGGCTGCTTCACTGATGACAGGGCCCACAAAGGTTTTGGGATCAGAGGGATCTCCCATTTGAATTTGTTTTGTTTTTTCTAAAAGTTTTTTTTGAAATTCATCGTAAATGCTTTCATCAATAATGGCTCTCGAACATGCAGAACATTTTTGTCCTTGAAGTCCAAAGGCTGAGGACAAGACATTGGTAGCTGCATCCTCCAGGTTTGCATCGCGGTCTACAATAATGGCATCTTTTCCACCCATTTCTGCAATCACACGTTTGATCCATTTTTGTCCGGGCTGAATTTTTGAAGCTTCGGCGTTGATTTCAAGACCTACTTTTTTACTTCCTGTAAAAGAAATAAATCTTACTTTGGGGTGTTTCACCATGATTTCCCCAATTTTAGAGCCTTGGCTTGTTACAAAGTTAATTACGCCAGGTGGAATGCCGGCTTCTTTGACGAAACGCATAAATTGATAGCCCAGGGTGGGTGCATATTCCGAAGGTTTGGCAACAACAGTGTTCCCCGTAACCACTGCCGAAACGGTCATCCCCGCAAAAATCGCTAAGGGAAAATTCCAAGGCGAAATAATCGCCCCCACGCCTAACGGCAAATACACAAGTTCATTTTTTTCAAATTTTACTTTTGTAAGTTGGGGCGGTTCACTGAGGCGAATCATTTCATGGGCATAGTAGTTACAAAAATCAATGGCTTCAGCTGTTTCTCCGTCTGCCTCAGGCCAGGATTTTCCGGCCTCAATCACCAGCCAGGAAGCCAATTCAAATTTTTTATTTTGCATCAGATGGGCCAGCTTAAAAAGCATTTGGGCTCTGTCTTTTGGCTGTGTTTCTTTCCAGGTTTCAAAGGTGATGGCGGCTGCTTCAATGGCCTGATGGGTCAGTGTTTCATCGGCATCTTGAAAAACACCCACAATTTCTTTGGTATTGGCGGGGTTTAAGGAGGGGAAAGTGCTTTGGGCCTTGACCTTATCTCCTAAAATAATGAGGGGATATTCTTGGTTGAGGTTGGCCCGAACCTTCGCCAGGGCCTCCGTCATTTTTTTGACGTTTTTTGCATCCGAAAAATCTGTAAAAGGTTCATTTTTAAAGGTTTTTTGCATGGGAAAAAACTAACAAATAGGGTTAAATTTTGCAACGAAATTAGCCGATACATAGGGTAGGGGAAAACCTCTGAGGATCGTATGTCTGAAAGACTTTTAGAATTTTCAATTTATGTGCTCACCGGGCTTATTTTTTTAATTTTAAGCTGGGTTTTCGTTCGCGAACTTTTGTCTCGCCTTCGAAATAATAAAACACAGCTCCAACATGAAAAAGTCTTAGCGCTTTTTTCAAAGTGGCGCGTGGCGAAAGGTCAACAAAAAACAAAGCTTGAAAAACAATTAAAAGCGGTTTCGGTTTCTATTTTAGAACCCATCTTTTTTGAACACTTTGAGGGAATTTGGATGGAAGTCGAAAAACAAGCTTTCCAAAAATTATATGAAGCTTTGGGCATTCAAGATGAGCTTCGAAGGGTTTTAAAAGAGTCTTTTGATCCTCTCAAGCGTGAAAACGCTGTTTTAAAAATGGCGAGCGTGGCAAGTGTTCAAGACATCCCCTTTATCTTAGATGCTTTTCATGACCCAAGTGAAACGCCGCAAGTAAAACAGTGTTGTGTGAAAGCCATTTCGGATATGGCGGTCGGGGTGATGCAAGAAAAAGGGGCGGTTCAAAACATAGGGTTATTTGTACAGCTTTTAGATATTCCCCATCCAGACTTAAGAGGTAAAATTGCAAAAATGTTGGCGTCCCTGAATGGCCGAATTCAAACCCTGATTCCGCATCTCATTGAACTAAAGTCCGATGCTGCAAAAACAGGTGTTTTAGAAGTTTTTTCGCACTGGAACAGGTTAGAGTATGCCCAATTTTTATATGATTATTTAGATGATATCAATCCAGACATTCGAAAGAATGCCGTTTCCATTTTAGCAAAATTTCAAGACGAAAAAGATATTCTTCTTTTTATCCAAAGACTGAAAGATCCCAATCTTGAAGTTCGCATTGCAGCCCTTGAAGCCTTGGCTCCTTTCCAAAACCAAGCCGCAGAAAGTTCTGTTTTAAAACTACTCACAGATCCTTCTCAAAAAGTGCGTTCCAAAGTTCTTATTTTTATGGCGCTTCATGGAAAAGAGGAGCATTTTCGAAAACTTGTTTCAAAACTTGGGGATGTTTCCTTCCAGGAAGCTTTCTTGTTGGAATTGCAGGCGCATAAATCTCAAGAAATTGAAAAAGTTTTTGAATTCATTGGCCTGGATGTTCGCATTTTTCTACAAAAGTATGGATGGGAAGCGTGTGATCGTTTTTATGAAGCGTATTTAGAGTCTGCAAAATCAAGTCTAGATGCAAAAATAAGGAGAAGGGCACTTTCTGCGATTATGGTTTGGGAACGAACACATATTTTAGAAGTTTTAAAAGAAATTTCTGAATCTGACCCAGACCATGAGGTGCGTGCCTATGCCAAATCGAAACTCTTAGAGTTTCACAAGAAAAGAGGTCTTCATGAGCGGTGAAACATTCATGCTGGTTTTATTTTTAGCGGCTTGTACCTTGGTGACGGCGGGTATTGTCCATGGGGTTACAGCCCTTTGGCGACGTTTTCAAGGATCTAAACCATCGAAGCATTCCACCCAAAATGTGTATCCCTTCCCAAAAGAAAATGAAGCACAAAGCAAGAAAAAAAAGGCGGCATGAGACAAAAAATTCTATATGCTTTGCTTTTCATGGGGTGCTTTGCACCTCATGTGCTTTTTGGGGATCCTCCCCAAAAAATACTTCGCGTTTGGCATTTTAGCATTGATTCAGAATTAACCCCTGAAATTGAAAAACAGTTTGAGGCAAAATATCCGAATATTGACGTCCAGCTTCAACACCTTTCTTGGGACTATGGGTTTGATAAAATTGTAACAAGCCTCATTGCCAAAAATGAACCCGATGTTTTTGAAATTGGTTCTACCTGGGGACCCAGGTTTTCACAAAGTGGTGTTTTAAAAGAGCTGACCCAAGATCTAAAACCGCTTAAAAATGATTATTTAATGTGGGATCCTGTTGTGCATGAAGACAGAATTTATGGCATGCCCTGGCTGGTGGGTACGCGGTTTTTGCTCTACAATAAAGATCTTTTTCAAAAAGCGAATTTAGATCCCAATCATCCTCCCAAAACATGGTCTGAGCTTCTCTATACAGCGGGAGAAATCCAAAAATTGGGGCCCAAGATTTATGGCTATGGCATTCCCGTGGCAGAAGATTTTGCGCCCTGGCAAGCCTTTATCCCGTATCTTTGGAATGGTGGGGGAGATGTCTTAACCCCAGACTTAAAGCAAAGTGCTTTGGATTCTAAAGCTGCTCAAAATGCGCTTCGGTTTTATGTGCAACTCAAGCAACATGCCTTGGTCGATCGGCAAGAACAATTAGATCAGCTTTTTGCACAAGGAAAATTGGGACTTATTTTATCGGGGGCTTGGAATTTTAAAAGCATCGAAAAAAATAATCCAAATTTAAATTATGGCGTTGCGTTGGTCCCAACGCCCACAGAACATCAAACGCCCATCTCTTTTGGTGGGGCAGAGATGTTGGTTGTTTCCAAGCACACAAAATCGCCCGAAGCAGCGGTTGCATTTATTCAATACCTCACTTCCTATGAAGTATCTTTGGCCATTTCAAAATCGCAAAAAAATGTTTTGCCGGCTTTAAAGCGGGCTTTAAAGGACCCTTTTTTCCAGTCGGATCCACGCTTTCAAATGTTTGCCAAGCAAATGCTTTTTACAAGAACAACGCCGGCGCATCCTGGTTTTTTTGAAGTGGAAAAAACGCTTTCCAGCATGGTGGATCAAATTCTTTTAGAAGACATGCCCGTTGAAAAGGCGCAACTGAAAGCCCACACAAAAATCAATCAGCATTTGATTGTGCCAGAAAGAAAAGAAGCCTTTACCGATCAAGCGCTTTTTCTGTGGATGGGGGTGGGTCTTTTTTTGATGGTGGGGTTACTCATTTTATTTCGAAATCGGTCTATTTCATTGGGCGCCGCTTCTTCTTGGATTTTTGTATCGCCTTGGGTGATTTTATTTTTAGCCTTTAGTTTATTCCCACTTCTATATGCGTTCATGATTAGTTTTACAGATTATCATGTTTTATCTTCCTCTTTTTCTTTTCGGGGACTTTTAAATTATGTGGAAGTGCTTAAAAATCCAGATTTTTTACATGCGGTTTTCAATACACTTGTTTTTGCGATGGGGACCATTCCATTTACGCTTGTGATTGCATTGGTGCTTGCCGTTTTGATTCACCAGGGGGTACCCTGGAAATCTTTTTTTCAGGCTGGGTTTTTCTTGCCTGTCGTAACGTCGATTATTGTGATTGCCACTTTATTTACGTACTTTTATGCGGAAAATGGGTTTTTAAATACGCTTTTAACGTTTTTAGGTTTGCCGCGTCCTGCGCCCGCATGGCTTGTGAATCGCGATGTAGCGCTTTATAGCATTATGGCCATGGCCGTTTGGTCGAGCAGTGGCTATTACATGATTTTATTTTTAGCAGCACTTCAGGCTATTCCAAAAGAGCTGTATGAGGCCTCCAGACTGGATGGCGCAAACTCTATCCAGCAATTTTTTAAAATTACACTTCCCAGTCTTCGTCCCATGATTTTATTTGTGGTTGTGATTAATACCATTAATTCGCTTCAGGTTTTTCCAGAAATTTTCACAATGACACGTGGGGGGCCTGCCCGGTCTACAACAACCATTGTGTATTATCTCTACGAAAAAGGATTTAGCGAGTTTCAAATCGGGTCAGCTTCTGCAATCAGTTATCTTTTGGCCATTTTGATTGGCATTTTTGCTTATATTCAAATGAAAGTCTTAAAGGAGCGCGCATGAAACGACTCCTCTTATTTTTTATTTTATTGGTGATGGTTTTGATTTCTCTTTTTCCATTGTATTTGATGACGATTACTTCCTTTAAAACGCAGGGGTCACTTTTAATCTCCATGAATGAACTTTGGCCCAAAACCTGGACCTTTCAAAATTATATCGATGTGTGGCAAAGTGGTCCTTTTGACAGGTACTTTTTAAATTCCGCGATTGTTTCTTTTTTTGTAACGCTTGGAAATATATTTTTTTCAATGATGGTGGCCTATGCGTTTGTAAGGCGGCAGTTTTTAGGGCAAAAAATTATTTTTTCAACCGTACTTTTAACGA
>MGRI01000069.1:1104-2814 GCA_001798105.1 Deltaproteobacteria bacterium RIFCSPHIGHO2_02_FULL_40_11 | reverse complement strand
TTGGGGTGGTTGAATACCTACTGGGCTCTGATTGTGCCTTCTTTGGTCATGCCCTTTAATATTTTTCTGTTGATGCAGTATCTCAAAAAAATGCCAATCGATTTAGAAGAGGCTGCCCAGTTGGATGGCGCCAATTCATTTCAAATTGTGTTTAAAATTATTATGCCGTTGTGTAAACCTGCTTTGGCGGTGGTTGCGATTAATACATTTTTGGGGTCCTGGAATACGTTTTTATATCCTTTTTTACTAACCAATACGACGGAGATGCGAACGTTACCGGTGGGATTGGCGCTCTATAAAGGATTACACGGTGTGGATTGGGTGCATTTGATGGCCGGGGCATGTTTAACGGCTGCGCCTGTGGTGGTTTTGTTTTTAGTGTTTCAGAGAATGATTATTTCGGGGCTCACGCAGGGGGCGTTGAAGGAATAACATGACCCCAAAAAATAGACAGAAAAAACCATGCTTCAGAACCGGCAGTCGCCCCGCTCCAGCGGCGGGGCGCTGCCTGCCCGTCTCAGCCCATTTGCCCTTCGGGACCAAGCCAAATGGGCTTCCGACAGGCTTCTTCAGCATTGGTTTTTTCTGTCTATTTTTTGGGGCTATGTTCTTCCTCATCACAATAGCCTATGCCCAAGAGAACGTTTCCACCCCCGTACGGGAAACCATACAAGTCGGGGGGGCGGATATGGGTGCGTTGGGTGTAAAATCCGAAAAAGATAAAACCTGTAAAATCCAGAAACAGGGCGCTGTGACGCGCTTTATTTTTAATACGCTTTCTGGAAATGAATGCCGGCTTCAAATCGATTTACCTGCCGCTATAAAAGAACCCGTTGGGCTTTTAGTCCGGATGAAAGGATCGGGAGATACGCATTCTTTTAAATTAAACGTGGGGTTTGCCTCGCATTCAAAAGAAATTCGCCTGGAGCCTGCGGGGTCCATTTTTGATTATCTTCCCAGTGGCGTGACAAAAAAAAGTGAATCTTTTGGTGTTGTTTTAGACCGCTATCGATATTTGGGCTACGATTTAAAAGATTTGAAACATCTGGAATTGGATTTTAATGACCCAGCCAAAGGCGTTGTGGAAGTAGAAAATATTTCGTGGATTCCTAGAAAAGAAAATACAAAAAATTGGGAACCCATTGTTTTGCGCCTCAATGAATATGATATGAAAAGTTTTTCACAGTTTGAGACCCTGTCGATTGGCTATTATGGATTGGAATTTGGATGGAAAATTGGACAAGTCTATAAAACAACGTCCACTGAAAAAGTATTTCGAAAAAATCATGTGAATCTTTTAGAATTAACAACCAAAACACCCAGCATTCAAGATGGAAAATTTTTGGTCGCAGATTTTAATATCAATAATCAAAATAATTTAGGGGGATATTTTAATGAATTTTTTAAAGCCCCATCGGATGCACGCGTAACACTTTCTGATGAAAATCATGGTGATGGGCCGCAGGGAAAATCCCTTCAAATTATTTACGACAAAAAAACGGGTGGATTTACAGGCGCATGGGTGCATTTGTTTAACATGAAAGTTCCTCCCAAGGAACGAACGTACCTGGATGCGACTCCATTTCATGCGCTATCGTTTTGGGTTAAGGGCGAAAAAGGGGGAGAGGATGCTTCGATTCAATTGGCCGATGCCCGGTGGGAAAACGAAGAAGATTCTGTGTATTATGGAAAAATTTCTGAGCGATTGAA
>MGRI01000069.1:0-1014 GCA_001798105.1 Deltaproteobacteria bacterium RIFCSPHIGHO2_02_FULL_40_11 | reverse complement strand
TGTTTGGAACATGCGGGAAAAGTCCAAGGGGACGCTGTATATTGATGATATTTCTTTTTTAACAGCACGCGCTTCAGCCAAAAATACTCCCCCTTCAGATTTAGAATCCTATCCCGTCGGCACCAGGCATTCGGGTACCCAAATTCAGAACCGGTCGTCAGCCCGCTCCAGTGCCGACGGGCAGGAAAAAAAGAAATTCACAAAAGCCATTTGGCTCTGGCACACCAAACGCCAGTTGGAAAGCCCCAAAAACCAAATCAAGCTGCTTGAATTTTGTAAAAGAAATGGTGTGAACATGATCTTTTTTCAAATGCAATACACACTTCAAAAAAACAAAGATGGAACCTATGTATGTTTGTTAAAATACAAAAAAGAACTTCAAGATTTCATTACACGTGCTTCGTCTTATGGCGTAGAAATTCAAGCCCTGGATGGCTTTAGCCGGTTTGCGTTAAAGCCTTGGCATGAAAAAGTTCTGGCGCAAATTCGAGCCATCATTGATTACAATAAATCTGTTCCCGAAAAAGCTCGGTTTACAGGCATTCATCACGACAACGAACCTTATTTGATTGCAGATTACTGGGGCAATCAGCGCGAAGACATTATGCTCCAATATTTAGAGCTTTGCGAACGCTCCCAAAAATTAGTGGATCAATCGAGATTAAAATCAGGATTAAAAAATTTCGAGTTTGGGGTGGATATTCCTTTTTGGTACGAAGAAAGAAATTTTGATTATAAAGTTCCGGTCCTTGTCACCTGGAAGGGGGTTCAAAAACCAGCCAGCCATCATATTATTGATCTTGTCGATAACGTTGGCATTATGGATTATCGCACCAAGGCCTATGGCGCAGATGGCACCATTGTGCACGGGAAAGATGAAATTCTCTATGCCAATACCGTCGGAAAAAAAGTTTTAATTGGGGTGGAAACGTATCCCTTGCCCGAAGAAATTTTTGCTGTGTTTCGAAGCCACCTCTATGCGCAACTTACAAACCTCATTGAAAAAACAACCCA
>MGRI01000068.1:9431-22400 GCA_001798105.1 Deltaproteobacteria bacterium RIFCSPHIGHO2_02_FULL_40_11 | reverse complement strand
ATTTCAATACTTTAGCTATTTTTTGGCTTCGGCATCACCTTTGCAATGACTTAGAGCACGAAGGAGGAATTGACCGTGATTCGAGCTGCATGGACACTCACAACGGGTGTGAATCGACTGATACTTTCAATTTTATTTATGGGGCTTTTGGCTTATAGCCTAAGCTTGTTTATTGGCAAATCCCTCAAAGACCGCCCCTTTGAAGTACACTATACCAAAAACTTGGCGGGCGTATCCGAAAACGATTTTTCAGCCATTGAAGAAGACGAAGGCGGTATTCGAGAACTGTCTCCCAAACTGATCGACTATATCTTGCAAGACAAAGGACATCGCATTGGGGATGAATTTACCGTTTCCAAAGACTTAAGAGGTCGCGTTGAATTTTGGTTTAAAATTTATTCTACCTACACCATTTCGAATGCCGTCTTACATGACAATGATCACCCTTGGGTCATTTACGACGTCATTGATTTAAATTCCGTCTATAGCAAATACCGTAGTAGCGTAGACCGCCAACAAGAAAAATCTCGCATGATTCGTACGGCCCGATACAAGTACATTCATATCTTAAGCAATTTAGCCAACCGTAAACATTTTTATCGCCTCTCCAAAGAAGAACAAAAAGTGTATGATTTATTTCAAGACGTTCCCGGAAAAAAACAAACTGTATTTTTACGCGCTAAAAACCGAATTCGCGTTCAACTGGGACAAAAAGATTCTGTCGTTTATGCCATTAAAAGATCCGGCCGCTACTTAAAAACGATGGAACGCATTTTTAAACAAGAAAATCTCCCCATTGAACTGACACGTATTCCATTTCTAGAATCTTCCTTTAATTTAGATGCCTATTCCAAAGATGGTGCATCTGGCATTTGGCAATTTATGTATAAAACAGGGAAAGTTTTTTTGAATATTTCCAATGCGCATGGCATTGATGAACGAAAAGATCCCCTGAAAGCCACACAGGCTGCCACAAAGCTTTTGAAACAAAACTATCGTATTTTAAAACACTGGCCACTTGCGGTTACAGCCTATAACCATGGCCCTGGCGGTATTTTGCAGGGTTCAAAAAAAGTAAACAGTAAAAATTTAAATGATCTGATTGAAAATTATAAGCACCCTTATTTCGGGTTTGCCTCTAAAAACTTTTATTCCAGTTATTTAGCCATTCTACACACCGAAAAATACCAAGATAAGATCTTTGGTACCTTAAAAAAGGACCAACGCTTGGTACATGACGACATTGAAATTATTTATCCCATGCGGGTAAGTTTTGTTCAAAAATTATGTGATCTTTCGATGGATCAAATTAAATTATACAATCCGGACCTGAGACAAAAAGCGCTGAGATCGCAGTCTTATTTACCGGAAGGATATTTTCTATCTTTACCCAAAGGGCAGTTAAAGTGTATTGAAAACTTCCATGAAGAAGTTGAAGAAACAAATAAAATCTTAGATTCACTTCTGGGAAAAAATACTTAATTCACTTGGATATGAAATACTTCTTGATGCACAAGCCCTGGGGAAAGTCGAACCATAAATGCAGAAATTAAAGCGCCATCTCGATAAAATTCAATTTTATTTTTGCCAACAGGATTGTTCCAAATAATAAATTTCCCATTGCTTTGGGTAGAATAGAGCGTTGTATCTGGCATGGCTTGAAGATCTGTATTTCTTTCATAGATCGCAGACTGACCCGAAGAAATTTTAATCACCACACGATCTAAAGGCTTTCCATCTTGTAAAACTTCTCCAAATAAAACACCCTGATTTGCATTTCTCTCACCCAAAAAGAGGTCGTATCCTTTTGTAAAGGCTGTGGTGGGCAAAAGATGAAATGTCTGTTTTACCCTTTTTTGAGTTTGAAACACGGGCACTTGAATCGGAATAAACCCTTCCCGATCAAAAATAAGGTGATACCGAACGTCTTTTTCCAAGCCTTTTATCGTAAACATACCCACTTCATTCGATTTTACACTTTCATTCGTTTCTGCGACCCATACCTTAACGTCCTCAATTGCACCGCGATAAGTATTTTCAATGCTTCCTTCAAATACCGTTTCATATTTTGCCAAGTATTGTTTTGTGGGAAGAAGCTGGATCTTAAGACCTCGAATGCCATCTTGTGATACATAGAGCATTTTTTCATCGGCCCGCCCCACAAATAAGGGAACTTTCTTGTCGATGTCCTCTCTGGCAAAAGCCTTCGCCAAAACATGTCCTCTTGATTCCGCAGGTAATCTCAACATAAAAAATGAAGTTGCATCATAAATTTCTTGGGCGGCTAAAACTGTTGAATAAGCTGTTTCTAAACCATCGGGGGCGAGTTGATCTAAAAAAGATACTTCAAAAAAATACTTTCTTTGATCGTTGGAAAGCCCCAAAATCTGGCCTTCTATATTCGCATAGCTTAAATACTGCCCACTGGGCTCTAAAACATTTAAAACGCTTGCCGGCCGATTGTGTCCAGCTTCAATAATGTATTGCTCCTCAGAAGGTTTTTCTGGTGCTGAGGATGTATTTCCAGAGGGCTCTGATACCACCTCAGCGCTACCACTCAAATCCGTAAATAAATTACGCGCGTAAGATGCATTGCTTGCAAGATAAACGGGGGCGGGTTCTTTTCTTTCTTTACGCCACCCCTCTAAAAAAGGATCGTCATATTGATCCCAGATATCATTCAGGGGGACTTGATTTTCGGAAAGGACTTCCTCAAGCTTTTGTTTTTTGGAGGCAATCCGAACCACAAACTTAGGCTGAAGATCTTGGTATTCCGAATTCGCCGAATTCAATAGATCGGCATCATTTTCAGCCATGAATATCCATTTTTTGGGATTTAATTTTACCCTGGAAAGCGAAATAAGATTTTGTTTTACATGAAATGTAGTACCTGCTTTAAGCTCAATCATTTCAGGAAGTTGCATCGTTGAATACTCATCTTGAGTATCCACTTTTTGAGTTTGCTTTGCGGCATATGAAACCACTGAAAGCGTTACCTCTGCCATCAGTGGAATAAAAAGTAAGGCCAAGATAAACAACACTTTTAACTTGGTTTGGATAACCACGTTTCCTCCATGAGTAACCGCGATTAACTTCAGTATACGCCTAAAAAAAATGCCACGTCAACTCCTTGCAAAAAAATGATGGATTTAAATTGAATTTAAAAACTAGGTCTTTTATGCTGAACACAAAATATGTCCAACGCAAAAAACTTACTTTGCTTCGTTACACTCCTTACACTTGCAGCCTGTGCCACAAGTGGACGGAATGAAGGCGATATCAATATGTATTCTGTGGCAGGCGATGCCAAATTGGGGCAATACTGGTCAACCCAAGTGCCTAAAATGATGCCCCTTTTATTTGATGACCACCTTCGAAGCTATGTCGATAGCCTGGGACAAAAAATAGTTCATAAATTTGAAGACCGAATGTTCGATTACCATTTCAATGTTGTGAAAGACGCCCAAGTGAATGCTTTCGCCATCCCGGGCGGGTATTTATATGTCAACCTAGGGCTCTTACAAGTCGTTGAACAAGAAGCTGAACTGGCCATGGTTATGGGACATGAAATGGGCCATGTGGTTTTACGGCACGGCACTGAACAACTCACCAAAGCGCAAGGCTTTTCATGTTGTTTGTCTGTTACCGCGCAAGCCGTGGGCCTTGGCCAAACAGAAGTTGAAATTATTAATCTTTTTGGCCAAACGGGACTTTTATACTACGGCCGAAAAGCTGAACTGGAAGCCGATAAATTTGGGGTCGAAGCCCTTTATTTATCTAAATATAGCCTGGATTATGCCCATACTTTCTTTGAAAAACTCTTAGCCATTCAAAAACATAAGCCAAACCTACTGGAACAAATGCTTTCCACCCACCCCAAAACCCAAGAACGAATCGAAGATGTTCGAAAAGAAGTTCAAAAATATAAACCCATTCTAAACCCCACAGTTTCTTCAGAAATGTTTTGGGAAATGAAAAAACTGCTTCAAAAATATCCAAATAAATATAAACAATCTGAACTCAAACAACAGTTTGCTGCCTATAAAAAACGCCATGGACTTCAATGACGAATGACATTCTTTTATTTATTGAAAAAATAACGGGGCATTCTAAAAACCACTTGGAAATTCAAAAATTGGCCGGCGATGCATCGGACCGAAAGTTTTATCGTGTCCAATTTAAAAAAACAAAATCTTGGGTACTTCTTGAAACCGATCCCTTTGATCCCAAAACAGATCCTTTCATGATCATGCAAATGTTCTTCAAATCTTTAAAAATCTGCGTTCCTGAAATGTATGGTGCAGATGGCAAGCTTGGCGTTTGCCTTTTGGAAGACCTGGGAAGTACCCATTTGGACCAGGCGGTTCAAAACCTCGGTGAAAAAAAAGCTTCCAGGTTTTATTTTTTAGCCATTGATGAACTTTTTAAATTACAATCCGCCTCCGAAAACAAAGCGTTGGACTTCCTCCCAGAAAAATTAGATGAAAAAAAAGCGTTTCAAGAACTCATGTTTATGAAAGAACACCTCCTCGAAGGACATTTGCACATAAAATTAAAGCCTCAAGAACAGCGCCTTTTAGAAGAAGGATTTCAAAAAATCGCATCGTATTTTAAGACACATCCCGTTTATTGCCACAGAGATTATCATAGTAAAAATATTATGATCAGAAACGAAGATCAGATTGGCATTGTGGATTTTCAAGATACGCGCCTAGGTCCCATAACTTACGACCTTTCCTCTTTGCTTCGAGATAGCTATGTCCAGCTTTCAGACCCACTGGTGGAAGAATTATTGAAGTATGCTTTTCCCAAGATTCAAAAATTTCAAAACATTACTTGGGAAGATTTTAGGCTTCACTTCGACTGGGTTTCCATTCAACGCAATTTAAAAGCCATGGGCTCTTTTGGATATATTACAACCATTAAAAAGAAACCAGGATATACCCAATATTTAAAACCCACTTGGAAATCTGCCCAAAAAAGACTTCAAAAAGTAGGCGGCATGGAAACGCTGCTTCAAACTTTAGAAACTTTATTTGAGGACCGCTTATGAAAGCCATGATTTTAGCCGCAGGGCTTGGCACGCGCCTTCGCCCTTTAACCTATAAAACGCCAAAACCTCTCTTACCGGTAAAAGGAAAACCTCTCATTCGTTATGCCCTAGACATCTTAAAAAAAGCGGGTATTCACGAAGTGATCGTGAATTTACACCACTTACCCAAACCTTTAAAATCTTACTTAAAAAAACAACGCGATTTTAAAATTCACTTTTCTTACGAAAAGAAAATATTAGGAACAGGTGGAGGCATTCAAAAAGTAAAAGCATTTTTCGGAAACGAACCTTTTGTGGTTATGAATTCGGATGTCATTATGTACCCCGATCTCAAAAAAATAATTGCGTTGCATCAAAAGAAAAAAGCATTGGCAACCATGCTGGTTCGCACGCCAAAACCGAAAGAAACGTATTCCCAAATGGGGATTTCTTTAAATGGAAAAATTAAAGCTTTCCAAGTTAAAAACATTCCAAAACCGCTTAAAAAAGCCATGTTTACAGGAATTCATGTATTTCATCCTGAAATCTTTAAATATTTCCCCAAGAAAAAAATATTTTGTATTAATCAGGACGTCTATACAAAACTCGTTCAAAAAAACAGGGCCGTATATGCGCAATTTTATAGGGGGACATGGATCGATTTGGGGACTTTAGCGCAATACAGGGCTAATCTTTCCTAAAACAACCGGTCGCGTCGCACCTGTCACCTTGGGTAAATTTCCTGGATTTCCGAGCCATGTTTCATAGGCCAAATGTGCAAAGGCAATGGCTTCAATGGCGTCGCTATTTAAGTGATAATCTTCAAACCGCTTGAGCTGAACTTGGGGCAAAAGTCTTTGTAAGAGCGAAAAGAGCATTTTATTTTTTGCGCCCCCACCGCCGACAATAATTTCTGAAAGCGCATGTTTTGGAAAAACAAAGCGTTCATACGCATCTGCAATGGAATACGCCGTCAATGCCGTAACGGTTGCGAGCATATCTTGAAAGCTAAGTTTTTTACATTGCTGTAAAATTTTTTTTGCCAAAGGCAGTCCAAACTTTTCTCGCCCGGTAGATTTTGGCGGAGATTTACGAAAATAAGGATCCCTCATCCATCGATCTAAAAGTTTATGTTGAATCTTTCCTTTTTTGGAAAGCGCGCCACCCGCATCATAATGTTTTTTGCCATGTGTATGTTCTTGCACAATTGCATCGATTAAAACATTGCCTGGCCCCGTATCAAAGGCATACACGTCTTCTCTCTTTTGAGTTTTTGGAATAACAGTTAAATTACTCATGCCCCCAATATTTAAAACAGAAATATTTTGTTTGAGTTTTTTAAAAAGATGAAAATGTAAAAGCGGTGCCAAAGGGGCCCCCTGACCTTGCGCTGCCATATCTGCCATCCGAAAATCTGAAACTGTCGTAACACCGGTTTGTACCGCGATGGTACTTCCATCTCCCAACTGAAGCGTGGCGTGCTCAGAGGGAAGATGTTGAATGGTTTGTCCATGCGAACCAATAAGATGCACTTGTTTTAAAGAAATTTTTGCCTTTTGACAGAGTTTTTGAGCAGCCTCAGCAAAACACGTGGAAAGTTTTACATTCAACCCACAAAGATCTTGATAAGAAATTTGTTTGGCGTGCATGGCTTTTAAAATTTCCTGTCTTAATGTTTTTGGAAATTTAAAGATTTCGAAAGCTTTGAGCGTTAAAGAAAGCTCTTTTTGATTTCGAATTTCTACAAGCGCTGCATCAATTCCATCCACTGAAGTTCCAGACATTAAGCCGATAATATGAAGCTTATTTGCCATGTTTTCTTTTAAATTCCTGTTTTATTTTTTGAAGCAGTTTCGGATTTTGGCAAATTTCATACCCCGTGAGCGCCAAGGCTTTGGCACCTTGTACCAACCCCTTAAATCCTTCCTTAGAAAGCACTGCCTTTGCAAAATTGGGCGTGTGGCAAAAATACTGATTTGAAATTTTCAAAGAAGGGTGGATGGTGGGCACAAGTGAACTTACATTGCCCACATCGGAAGATCCGATTCTTTCTTTGGGATCGGATTGTTCATTTGGAATATTTAAAACCTTTAATTGTCTTTCAAAAGTCTTCGCCAAAGTAATATTGGGATGAAAGGGCTCATACATTAAAGGATTCAAACGAAACCCAATATTCGCCCCGATTTTTTTGGCTTCTTTTTTTGCAATGTCTTTTACCTTTGTCACAATCAACTTGGCATAGCTCATGTCGAGCGCCCGAATATAATATTTTAAGGACGCAAATTCCGGAATAATATTGGGTTTTGTTCCTGCATGCGGGAAAATAGCATGTACACGCGCATCTTTTTTCAAATGAAGGCTCATTTTTAAAACTTGTGTATACGTTTGAACTGCCGCTGTGAGCGCATTAATGCCTTTTTCGGGCTCTGCTGCTGCATGAGACTGACGCCCAAAAAACTCAATATCTAATTCAATTAAAGAAAGCATATTTTTAATGACTTCTGTTTTACAATCGGGGTGTACCATCATGGCGCAATCGAACGCATCAAACACGCCGGCTTTTGCCAATAAAACTTTGCCCCCACCGCCTTCTTCCGCGGGACACCCCACCACAGAAATTGTTGCAGGATATTTTAAAGTTTTAGAAAGCGCTACGGCCGCGCCACAACTCATGGGCCCAATTAAATTATGTCCACACGCATGGCCCATGCCTGGCAAAGCATCGTATTCTGCTAAAAACCCTATTTTAGGCCCTGCATTTCCAATCCGATACGTTGCCAAAAAAGATGTTTTGACGCCGCCAACCCCAAGTTGAACTTTAAAGCCTTGTTTTTTTAAAAAATCTGTTAATGCTTTTTGGGCTTTTACTTCTTCAAAATTCAGTTCCGGATTTTTTCCAATAAAGGTTGCAAGCTGAACAAGATTTTTTGAGAGCCCATCAATACGCTTTATCATTTGATGATGCATAGATGGTAAAACATTAGCATATTTGAATTTGAAAATGCTATACTTTACTCACGTGAAGTCTTTTGTTTTACGCCGCCTTTTCTTGCTGGTTCCCATTCTCATTGGTATCTCCATCATTGTTTTTTCACTCATGTATTTTATACCGGGTGACCCAGTCGATATTATTTTGGGAGAAAATGCCTTAACCCAGGATAAAACTTTTCTAAGAGCCATGCTTCATCTGGATCAAAGCCTTCCCATGCAATATGTTGGTTTTTTAAAGGACCTTTTTCAAGGAAACTTACTTTCAATTTACTCTAAAGAAAACGTTTGGACCGAAATTTTAAATCGCTTCCCAGCCACGTTGGAACTTGCCATTTGGGCCATGGCATTTGCCATTTTGTGTTCAATTCCTTTGGGAATTCTTTCGGCTGTCAAACGCGGATCTTTCTGGGATCAATCTTCGATGTTCATTTCGCTTTTGGGGATTTCCATGCCCAATTTTTGGCTGGGACCTCTTTTAATTATTTTATTCGCCTATAAAATTCCACTTTTCCCTGTTTCTGACAATGAAGGGTTTTTAAGCGTTATTTTGCCCGCCATTACGCTGGGGACTGCCATGATGGCACTTTTATCACGCCTGACACGCACCAGCGCTTTAGAAGTTTTAAATGAAGATTATATTCGCACCGCCCGCGCCAAAGGCGTTCAAGAAAAATGGGTTTTATTTAAACATGTTTTAAGAAACGCATTGATTCCAGTCATTACCATTGCTGGCATTCAAACGGGCGCTCTTTTATCGGGCGCCATTATTACAGAAACTGTTTTTGATTGGCCCGGCATTGGAACGCTTCTCGTGGAATCGATTCAAATGCGAAATTATCCCATGGTACAATCTTGTGTCTTATTTATCGCAATCACCTATGTCCTCATTAATTTAGCAACAGATCTTTTGTATGGCTGGATTGACCCGAGAATTCGTCTCCAATGAAAAAACTAAGTTTTTTGACCAAAGCAGGTATTTTTTTAATTTCACTTTTTTTCCTGGCAGGATTATTTGCCCCGATCCTTGCAACACATAACCCAAAAGCAACGCAAATTTCCAAACGTTTTGATACGCCCTCTACAACCCATTTTTTAGGGCAAGATAAATTGGGAGGGGATATTTATAGCAAAATTTTATACGGTGCTCGCATTTCGCTGACCGTTTCTATTTTTTCAACGCTGATTGCACTTTGGATTGGCCTTATTTTAGGATCAACCGCCGGCTATTTTGGAGGATGGTGGGAGGAACTCATCATGCGCATTGTAGACATTCTCCTTGCCTTTCCAGGACTCCTTCTTATTTTTGCGTTGGCAGCATTTTTACCCCCCAGCATTTTTAACCTTATTTTTATTTTTTCAATCGTCGGATGGACAGGATTTGCCAGAGTAAGCCGGGCGCAGGTTCTCGTAACCAAACAAAAAGAATATGTTTTGGCCGCCCGCTCTTTGGGTGCACGTCATATTACGATTCTATGTAAACATATTTGGCCCAATATTTTAGCCCCCTTATTGATTCAAGCCTCTTTTGCCATGGGCGGCATTATTATTGGGGAATCTTCATTAAGTTTTTTAGGCGTCGGCGTTCCGCCAGACGTTCCCAGCTGGGGAAATATGTTAAACATGGCCAAGCAATCGATGTTTCAACCCAGTTTTGTGGCAGTTTTTCCAGGCCTTGCCATTATGCTTTCTGTCATGGGATTTAATTTTATTGGCGATGGGTTACGAGATATGCTTGATCCAACCTTTCGTGAAATGTAATATAGAGGATACTTATGAAACTCGATCAAATTCGAAGACGCGTTGGGCAAATGTTTATTGTGGGATTTCAAGGCACCACAGTTACAGACGATCTCAAAAAACTCATCCAGGATTATTACATTGGGGGGGTTATTTTATTTCGCCCCAATCTGGAATCACCCCAGAAAATTGCCGAACTTACAAACGAAATTCAATCTTTAAGCAAAACGCCTCTTTTTGTTTCGATTGATCAAGAACCCGGTCAAATTAAACGCCTCCAAGAACCCTTTACTTATTTTTGTAGCCCTACGGAGCTGGCACGCACAGGCTCGCCAAAGATTTCTTTTGACGTTGGCTACGCCATGGCACGCGAAATGCGCGCCGTGGGGATTAATTATGACTTTGCACCGGTTGTCGATGTGAATACCAATCCCCAAAACCCAATTATTGGAAAACGTGCCTTTGGTTCAGACCCCGAAGAAGTTGCCAAAATTGCAACCGCCTTTGCCCGCGGGCTTCAACGCGGCGGTGTCATTGCCTGTGCCAAACACTTTCCAGGCCATGGCGATACGCAAAAAGATTCCCACAAAGAACTTCCCTATGTGAAAGAAACTGTTGAACAACTCAAAAGCAGGGAATGGATCCCATTTTCACAGTGTATTAAAGGCGGTATCGAAACCGTCATGACAGCACACATCATGAATGAAAATATAGACCCGGAATTTCCCGCAACCCTTTCTAAAAAAACGCTTGATTATTTACGTGGGGAACTTCGATTTTCAAAAGCCATTGTCACAGACGACCTGGAAATGAAAGCCATCATTGACAATTATTCGATTGAAGATGCTTGCATGAAGGCCGTCGGGGCCGGATGCGACTTTCTTTTAATTTGTCAGACCTTAGTCAACCAAGTGAAAGGGATCGAAACCATTTTAAGAGCTGTTTTGGACTTAAAAATCCCCGTCACACGGATTGAAGAAAGCTCTGAACGTATTACAAAAATTCGAAATCGTTACCTGGTCCCCTTTGTTCCCGTAGACCCTTCAAAAATTGAAGAAGTTGTGGCTTGCGAAGAACACAAACAATTGGCCGGTCAATTTAAACCGCGCGACGAATAATTTTTCCCGCACATTCTCTCACCTCAGGCTTTTGATCCAAAACAAGTTTTCCATTTACAAAAACATATTGAATGCCTTGGGCGTAATGAAAGGGATCTAAAAAGTCTGAGAGGTCTTTAATTTTATGAAAATCAAATAACACCAAATCTGCATAATAGCCTTCCAGAACTGCGCCTCTGTTTTTGATCTGAAACCGCATGGCTGGCTGAAGTGTCATTTTATGAATGGCTTGAGATAGCGTAAAAACACCTTCTTCTTTGACATATTTTCGAATCACTCTCGGAAAGGTTCCAAAAATTCTGGGATGTGGTTTTCCTTTGGAAAGAGGGCCGCAAATCGCCCGACATCCGCTATCTGAAGCAACAAAAATATAATCTTTGGAAAAAAACTGCCTTAAATTGTCTTCAGACCTTGTAAAATAAATGGCGGAAATCGCCGCTTTTTCTTCGGTTAAAAGCTGAAATAAAAATTCAAATACACCCATTGAAGCTGTTTCAGCTGCTTTCGAAAGTGTTAAGCCTTCGTATTTTTTATTTTTCTCGCTCATGACTTCCATAATCAAAACCTTATTAAAATAATCTTCCTCGGGCGGATGGGTGGCTTTAATTTCTGAAATGATTCTTTTTCTTTTCTCGGGGTCTTTTAATGTTTGAATGAGTCCTTCGGGACCTCCCTCGTAAGTCCATTCTGGCAAAACCTGCATGAGCCCCGTTTGGGAAGCTGTGTAGGGGTATCTGTCGCATTGAACATCAATGCCTTTCTTTTGCGCGGCCTCAATCAATGAAAAAACTTTTGAAATTTTAGGCCAATTTCTTTGCCCCGAAGTTTTTAAATGCGAAATTTGAACCCGAACCCCGGTTTTTTGAGCCACATTTAAAACTTCTTTCACGGCCTCCACCAAGCGGTCACTTTCACTTCGCATGTGAAATGAAAAAATGGCATTGTATTTTTGGCAAACTCGGGCAAGCTCAATCACTTCTTCTGTGTCTGCGTAGCATGCGGGCGGATAGATCAATCCTGTGGAAAGGCCAACAGCGCCTTGTTTTAGACCTTCTTCTAAGGCTTCTATCATTTTTTGAATTTCCGCTGATGTTGCTTTACGATTCACTGTTCCCATCACAGATTGGCGAAGGGTATTGTGTCCAATCAAGTGCCCGTAATTGAGTGCAATTTTTGTTTTTTCTAAGCGCTTGAAATATTCATCGAGCGACTGCCAACCCAATTTTAAGTTATAATATTTTTGATACTCCTCTTCTCGACGTAATTTTGCTTCTCCAAAGATGGGGGCAGCCGAATAGCCGCAATTTCCACCAATTTCAGAGGTCACGCCTTGGGTCAGATGACTATCTGCGGTGGGCTGAATGAGTAAAAAATAGTCAGAATGTGAGTGAATATCGATAAATCCGGGCGCTAAAATGAGATTCTTTGCATCAATCGTTTTACGCGCAGGCTCGGAAATCAAACCAACTTTCGCAATTTTATCTTTTTGAATGGCGACATCGCATTTTTTAGGGGGTTTTAAACTCCCATCGTAAACAGTTGCGCCTTTAATTAAAAAATCGAACATAGTTCTAGGATGACGAATTCACTTTATCGTGTCAAATCATTTACAAAGCAAATTTGCCTTTGCTATACTGTAGAGGTTTTAACATGCAGTTCAATTTAAGGAGCACTCATGTATAAAGCATTCTGTTTTTGGCTACTCACGATACTTCTCGTTTTTTCATCCCAGGGACTTGCAACATCCCCACAATTTGCGAAGAATCAGATTCTTGTAAAGTTTAAGGCAGATACGGTTTCCACTTTGGATATGAACATTCTGATGGATGAGCTTCATGTTTTAAAACTGGAACACCTCCAACTGGTTTCAACTTTGAAGATTGTAACGGTGGAAAAAGAAGAACTGGAAAAAACATTATACAAATTTAGAGCACTTCCCTTTGTGGAATATGCCGAACCCAATCATTTTATCTATCTTCGTAAAAATGACGATGACGACGACGATGATGACAAAGATGACCCCGAATGGCCTTTCCCATTTCCGCCTCCAGGAGATGGCGAATTTCCTTGGCCCATTCCCTGGCCTCCAGA
>MGRI01000068.1:8661-9393 GCA_001798105.1 Deltaproteobacteria bacterium RIFCSPHIGHO2_02_FULL_40_11 | reverse complement strand
GTGGCGGAGATCAAGAAGATCCTAAACCGCTGGATCCTCCTGCAGCTTTTGAGCCCGCTCCAGATACCAATTTAGAAAAAAGTTGGGGCATTGGAAAAGTAGGCGCTCCCAAAGCTTGGAAAATCCATGCGGGAACCAAAGATATTATTGTGGGCGTTGTCGATACCGGCATTGATTACAACCATGAAGATCTTATCCATAATCTGTATCGAAACCCAAATGAGATTCCAGGAAATGGCATCGATGATGATCAAAATGGATTTGTGGACGATGTCTTTGGATGGGATTTTGTACACAATGATGCGCTTCCGTATGATGACCACAGCCATGGCACACATGTCGCAGGTACCATTGGGGCTACAGGAAATAATGGCCTCGGTGTTTCTGGCGTCATTCAAACGGTCCGAATCATGGGTGTAAAAGCATTCGATTCCCAAGGACAGGGCGATGATGCAACGGCCATTAAAGCCCTGGAATATGCCATTCAACAAGGCGCACGCGTCATTAACAATAGCTGGGGTGATTATGCATATTCCAAAGCATTGGAAGACGTCATCCTTGCCGCTGGAGAAAAAGGCATTGTGGTCGTCTGTGCCGCGGGCAACGAATCCAATAACAATGATTCAAAGCCACTTTATCCAGCAGGCTTTAATCAACCCCATGTGATTGCGGTTGCAGCCTCTACAGATGAAGATGGCAAAGCATTTTTTTCCAATACAGGAAAAGAATCGG
>MGRI01000068.1:2387-8652 GCA_001798105.1 Deltaproteobacteria bacterium RIFCSPHIGHO2_02_FULL_40_11 | reverse complement strand
CTGCGCCTGGAACCTCGATTTATTCAACCATGCCTGAAAATAAATATGGCGAAATGGATGGAACCTCGATGGCTTCTCCCCACGTTGCCGGTGCCGCCGCTTTAATTTTGTCTTTTGCGCCAGATTTAACACCCTTAAAAGTACGCGAACTTTTAATGGAAACCGTAGATCCCTTGGATGCGTTTAAAAACAAGGTGATTTCAGGTGGAAGAATCAATGTCCATAAGGCGCTTACAAAATTGAAGAAAAATTAGGATTTGGGGTCAGACCTACCGGTCGTAGACCCCTTTGGGGTCTGACCCCAGATTTAACTACTTTTTTTTTTGCTTCTTTTAAGATTTCTTCTGCAATCAGGTCTGCAATTAAAAACGGTGGGATATTTTCAGACTTCGACCGACGGATAATTTGAACCATCGTATCATAAATGCCTTCAACGTGTTCAAACGCTCCTTTTTGATCGTATCCATTCTGTTCATAGGCAATATTAATAATCCCGCCTGCATTGATGACATAATCTGGCGCATAAAAAATACCCTTTTCGTGTAAATCGTATCCGTCTTTTAGAGTTGCCAATTGATTATTGGCGGCGCCTGCAACCACTTTGCACTTTAAACGCGAAAGTGTTTCTTGGTTTAGAATGCCCCCCATGGCACAGGGTGAAAAAATATCGCATTCCACATCATAAATTTCATTGGGGTCTACAATTTTTAAATTTGGCGCCACAGTTTGACATTTTTGAATTGAGCTCGGGTTTACATCGCACAGAACAATGTTCACGCCTTCTTGATCAAAGTGCTTTAATAAATAATAAGCTACAGATCCTGCGCCTTGTACGGCAAAGGTCATGCCCCTCAAAGAATCTTTTTGAAAAATTTCCTGGCAAATGGCTTGAATTCCCCGGTAAATACCATATGCGGTTGCAATGGACGGATCTCCGCTGGACCCTTTTTTACCTTCAATCCCTAAAATATGGGGCGTTACTTCTGACATGACACGTAAATCGGCGCCATTCACACCCACATCTTTTGCCGTAATGTATTGGCCATGAAGCGAATTTACAAATTCTGCAAATCTTTTTAAAAGTTCTGGGGTTTTTATTTTTTTAGGATCTCCAATAATCACTGCTTTGCCTCCCCCAAATTTGAGGCGACTGATGGCAGACTTATATGTCATGCCTTTCGATAAACGCAAAACATCTGTAAGTGCTTCTTCTTCTGTTTCATATGGATAAAATCGACAGCCGCCGGTACCGGGACCTAAGGTCGTATCGTGGAGCGCGATAATAGATTTTAGGCCGACTTTTGGATCGTTACAATAAACAACTTGTTCAAAGTCGTTTGGATTGAGTTTTTCAACATCGACCATAAAGTTGGATTCATCCTATCAATGCAAAAGTAAAAAGGCGAGAAAAAACAGCCCGATTAGAAGGATATGGTTGTATACGCTTGCACCCCATAGGCCGGATCAATCTTCGCCTTATTGGTAGGATCTCCCTCATAGAGGTTTCCAGGCATAAATACACCGGCATCAACTCCCAAATTCCAATTTTCTACGAAATGATACCAAAGGGTGGCATCTAATTCTTGACCATAAAACTTACCGCCACCTGCAACCAAAGGTAGGGGCGATTGCGCCGTGGTAAATCCTAATTTTGTACCAATACGATCATTAAAATGATACGCACCTGCCAGATTCAAATAATACGCGCCAAAAAGCGCATTGGTGTCTGGATCGGAACTTGCAGAAATCCCAGTGTAAGTTGAAATAGACCCCATCGGTTGATTAAACATTAAAAAAGCGATGTCATAGTTTCTGTCAAACGCAAACAATTGAAGCCTTCCGCCCCGATCGATATCGGCTTGAGAAGCGTATCCCAAATTTAAAAAGGTAGAAATAGAAGGGGTCCAATCATAAGCCAATTCTGTTGCAAGCCCAAGTTGTGCCGCTTGGGATCCTTTTAACGATCCAGGAGATCCTAAAGACGTAACCAGCTCCACGCCTGCACGTATTTTTTTGTATTTTTTCTTGGCGTATAAATCAATAATGCTTAATTTTACAAAATTCACACTTTGGCGCATAAACGTATACATTGCGCCCACATCCATGTCTTTTTCAGGCTGATTATAATGCAAATACGTTTCATACAAGGTCATGTCATCACTTTGTCGATTTAAATTCGATTCCAAAACTTTAGAAAGTAAGACAGCGAGCTTAATATTGCCAAGTCCCAATTCGTACATGGCGGTATCTGTTCGGTCTGTAAATTTATCGTTCGGATTAAGTCCTTCATTATATCGAATCCCAAGTCCCCAATGTCTTGGAATGCGCCCTAATTTTAAAATGCCCCAATCGCCGATGTATTCCATAAAAAGACTTTTAATGATGAAATTGCTATCGCCTGCGGTAAATGCAGAAGTGCCATACCCATTCGATCCGCCAAATATAGATCTGGGCAAAGACCCAAGGCTCGGGCCATAATTATTGGTATCTGTGGCTTGGCCGCCAGCTTGCGCACCTTCTTCTTGTGAAACAGTATTATTGGGAGACACATAAGCATCAAATAAACTATGAATCAGGAGCCGATCTGTAATACTCATGGAAGGCTTCATGCGAAGGCGAAAGGTGGAATACGCACGGCTATTTCCAACACTGTCTGACGCTGAGCTATTATTTAAGTCTAATCCAATCAAATGGCGATACTCATAGTGCAGCGCATTTTGATCTCTCCAATAAAACGAAAAATCTGCATGGACAACCCCAGGCAGAATCATCATTCCAAAAACAATCATCCAATTGAAACGTTTCATGAAACACCCCGCTTTGCTAATTCTTCTTCAAAATATTTTCGATACAAAATATCCCAATCTCTCGATCCCTCAGGAATACTTTTTTTCTGAGAATAAATTTTTTGTCGAACGATGGTATCAATTTCATCTGCCGCTGCAAAGTATTTTGTAAAAACACGCTTAATCTCCCTTAAAACTGCAGCATCCTCTGTAAAATCTGCCAAATCATCATTCCAAATTTTATCTTTAATTAAATGCGCCAAGTGCGACACGCGATCTTCGGTGAGCATCATAAAACAAATCCTCGATCTTTTGCCAATTTTCTTTTAATCAACATATACATTTTCTGTCGATCGACATCTTCTGGAAGCGTAGAGAGGGTTTCTTCCAAAAGCTCATGCGCTTTTTGGTCAATTTGGTTTTCTTCATCAAGGTTTTTTAAAACCGTAGAAACCATGGCATCAAAAACAACCCTTTCAGGTGCTTTTAATTTAATCATTTTTTTCTCTTTTAAACCTTCGAGTGCCATCCGGCAAACTTTTTCGACTTGATCTTGTTTAATTTTCATAATTCCCCTATAACTAAGATATTGATTTGATTACCAATTTACAACGTTGAGGTCAAGAAATTGAATTTACACGCCCATAGCTTCCTTAAAAAATTTTCTTCATTCGCAGGTGTTTGTTTCTTGATCCTTTTTATTTCCCTTTTTCTATACATTCGTCACTTAGATCAAATTGTCCAAAACCGCTTTGAGGCGTTGACCTGGGATATTCCCTCCAAAGTATATTCTGACCATACCCCGGTTTTCCCGGGCCTTAATGTTCAAACATTTTTTCTGGAAAGAAAACTAAACCGCTTGGGGTATCAAAAAATGATGGATCCTCCTACGCGCGTCGGAACCTATCAAATCGAACAAATGTCTCCCTCAGAAATGGTTTGGAAAATTTATCTAAACGCGTTCGATTATCCCACAGGTGCAATCGCGGGCATACTTGTAAAGCTTTTGGTTTCAGAAAACATGGTTTTAGAAATTAAAAATGAAAAGGATGAAGACATTTATACATTTAATTTGGAACCAGAGCTCATTACAGAATTTTTTCGGGGGATTCGATCCGACCGAACGGTTGTCCGATTGGAAGCTGTCCCTGCCAATCTCTTAAATGCAATTATTGCCATTGAAGATACGCGTTTTTTAGAACATTCAGGTGTCGACCCCAAAGGGATTTTAAGAGCCTTTTTATCCAACTTAAAAGCGGGAGGCATTGTTCAAGGCGGATCTACGCTGACCCAACAATTGGTCAAAAATTTTTTCTTAACCCAAAAAAGAAGTTATATTCGAAAAATAAATGAAGCTTTCATGGCGCTTTTGGTGGAAAGTCGTTATTCGAAAGATAAAATCTTAGAAGCCTATATTAATGAAGTATACCTAGGACAACGTGGAGCAGCTTCGATTCATGGCATGGCGCTCGCGGCCAAGCATTATTTTGCAAAAGACTTGGAAGATTTAACCCTTTCTGAAAGTGCCATGTTGGCAGGAATCATTCAAAATCCTTGGCTTCATTCTCCGTACCGTCGACTTAAAAATGCTCTACAACGCAGAAACTTGGTTTTAGATAAAATGTTTGAAAACGGACTTATTTTAAAGCCCGAGCTTGAAGCTGCCAAAAATGAAACGCTCTATCCAAAGCAAATTCAAAAAATTAAAAACATTGCACCTTATTTTGTTGATTTTGTAAAAAGAGAGCTTTCCAAAGATTATTCTCAAACAGTTTTAACGACACAGGGTTTAAGAATTTTTACAACTTTAGATCCCGACAGCCAAATCACCGCAAATGAAGCAGTTCAAAAAACACTACAAGCATTAGAAGTGGCGCATCCGAATTTAAAAACAGAAGTGATGAATGACCAACTGCAAGCCGCACTCATTGCACTGGAACCTCAAACAGGATTTATTCGAGCCATTACCGGCGGAAGAGATTTTGATCAAACTCAATTTAATCGCGTGGTTCAGGCCAAAAGACAACCGGGCTCTTTATTTAAGCCCATTGTTTTTTTAACAGCTTTCGAGGAAAAGCCTGCACAGTATACACTTGTTACCAAGCGCTCTACAGCGCCCTTTACACATACGTATCATGATCAAACCTGGACCCCTCAAAATTATGAAGAAGAAACAAAAGAAGAAACGGTGACGCTGCGTAGAGCCATTGAAAAATCAATTAATATCCCGACTGCACATGTTGCCATTGAAGTTGGGATTTCAAAAATTGCAAAAAAGGCGATGCAGCTTGGCATACACAGAAAAATTTTAGCTGTGCCATCGATTGCCTTGGGCAGCATTGAAGTTTCTCCCTTAGAGATGGCAACTGTTTATGGGACGCTTGCCAACCAAGGGGTACGTGCCACCCCAATTTCCATAAAATATATTACAGATTCCCAGGGAAAAATTTTAGAATCTCATTCTGTACATTTAGAAAAAGTGGCCTCTCTGGAAGCCGTTTATTTAATTACACACGCCTTACAGGGTGTAATTCAGCAGGGGACAGGGCTGGGTGTAAAATATTTTGGGTTGGAAGGCCCGCTGGCTGGAAAAACAGGGACCTCAAACGAATACATGGATGCCTGGTTTGCAGGGTACACACCGAATTTGGTGGCTGTCAGTTGGGTGGGGCTGGACCAAGAAAAAAGCCTGGGGTTAACGGGCGCACAGGCTGCACTTCCCCTTTGGGCACGGTTTATGAAACATGCCATCCACCTCCGCCCACAGGGAGAATTTGAAGTCCCGGAAAATAGTGTATCGATCAAACTTGACCCAGAAACGCTAGAAGTCGCAACAAAAAAATGCCCAGAAACATTTGAAGAAGTCTTTATAGAAGGCACGCAACCAAAAGCGACATGTCATTTGCATCCGGAGAAAAAGAAGAAGGAAAAGAAATGAAGTTTTTGAACAAGGGTATAAACCGCTTTTTCAAAAACTTTTCGAGCGGTAGAGCGCTGATAGGGGGCATCTTGCCGGACTGCCAAAAGCTTAATCCCTTCTTTCAAATTCACGCCTGGAACGCGATAAAATTTTAATCCTGCCTTTTCCAACATACGTTCTAAAGTTTGATGGCTAAAATAATGTAAATGAAGCGGAGGCCAAAGGGCATTCCATGTTTCTTTATATTTTTGTGCTCTCCAGCCTTGGACATCATGCACATTGATAAACACAAGCCCTGTTTTTTTTAAAATCCTTTGAATTTCTTTTAAGGTATTTTGTGGCGAAGCCAAATGATCTAAAACATTTCGAAGCGTTACGACATCAAATGTTTCTTTTGGAAAATGGTGCGTCTCAAGTTCTCCTTGAAAAAGATTTAATCCAAATTGTTTTTTGCCATAGGCAATTCTTTCTGGATCCAGGTCAATACCCCAGGCATCCCAGCCTCTTTCTCTCGCATGGTTTAAAAACATGCCGATGCCACATCCAAAATCTAAAATTT
>MGRI01000068.1:0-2356 GCA_001798105.1 Deltaproteobacteria bacterium RIFCSPHIGHO2_02_FULL_40_11 | reverse complement strand
TTTTAAAATTCTAAAATCTCGCCGAATGCGACTGTCTTGGATATAACGCGAAACCAAAGAACGATGGGGACGCTTGGTATATGCTTGAATATTTGACCCGCTCGAATCCTTGCAATAAAAATCTTTGAGAACTTCCGCAGACGGCATGGGCGAAGCAAATAAAAGTCCACAAGTTTGGCATTGAACAATGGCTGTGTTATTTCTCCAAAAACGTTGCAGTGTAGGTTGTTTTGATTCGCACAAAGCGCAAAAATCCATTTAAGTCCCATATCTTGAGGCTATTTACTTGTCAACTTTTGTGCATCAATGATAAGCATAAAAGAAGAAAAAAAGCATGAAAAAGAGTAACATGTACAGATATCTTTGTGTATTGGGCCCCTCCGCCCGGCGTAGATCCTCCCAATACACAAAGATATCTGTACATGTTACCGCTTCAATTCCTTTTCTACATTTTATACATGTGCCTGCGAGGGGCAGGTCGCGACTTTCCGCAGGAGAAAGTCGACGACCGGTTCTGAAGCATAATTTTTTACCTTTATACCTGGGGATTTTTTTTATTGCTTCTTGCGCCATTTTCCAACCCAAGCCATCCACAGATGACCCTTTGGTGAATTTTTACGCTACCACTCCACGTCCCAACGTAAAGGCTGCGCTCAAGCTTGTGGAAAAGGCCAGAGATAATTTAAAAGAAAATGAAATCCATCGCGCCAAAAATCAGCTCAATACAGCACTTACCATCGATCCCCAAAATGCATTTGCGTATTATTTTTTGGCCTTCATCGCCCACCAAGAACAAAAATATGAAACTTCCAATGGCCTTTTAGATAAAGCCAAACAAGGGTTTCGAAACTTTCCTTTTTGGAAAGCCAAAGCCTATGAGCTGTCTGGACAAAACTGGGGGCTTTTAGGCCATCCCAAACGAAAGATTTGGCATTTGAAGGAAGCTGAAAAATATTATAAACTTTAAAATTCCATGTTAGATCAATTTACGCCAAACATTCAATTTCCCGCATCAGAACATGAGGTTTTAGACTTTTGGGATAAAAACAAGATTTTTGAAAAATCTGTCTTACAAAGAGATCCTCAAAAACAATTTGTGTTTTATGATGGCCCGCCCTTTGCCACGGGGCTTCCCCATTACGGAAATTTTTTACCGAACATCTTAAAAGATATTATTCCAAGATACTGGACCATGCAGGGGTATCGCGTGGAACGTCGCTTTGGGTGGGACTGTCATGGGTTACCGGTTGAATATGAAATTGATAAATCTTTAAATTTAGAAGGCCGAAAAGCCATTGAAGCTTATGGTATTGGCAACTACAACGAAGCCTGCCGAAGTATTGTTTTAAAATACACAAACGAGTGGGAAAAAACCATACATCGTATTGGCAGATGGGTTGATTTCAAACACGATTATAAAACCATGGATCTTTCTTATATGGAATCTGTGTGGTGGGTTTTTAAATCATGCTGGGATCAAGGCTTCATTTATGAAGGCTATAAAGTCATGCCTTATTCAACAGCGTGTGCAACGCCCCTTTCTAACTTCGAAGCGAATTCTAATTATAAAATGGTGCAAGACCCTTCGATTACAGTTTTGTTTAAAAAATGTGCGAAGGGGTCTACGACCGGTAGGTCTGACCCGGATACCTATTTTTTAGCCTGGACGACGACGCCTTGGACGCTTCCCAGTAATTTGGCCCTGGCCGTTCACCCCAAAGAAACATATGTGGAAATTGAAGATGTGGCATCTCATAAACATTTTATTTTGGCACAAAAAAGACTTTTAGAAACTTTCCCAAAAGAAGACTCCTATAAAATCATTCACACCTATCTTGGAAAAGACTTAGAAGGCCAACCCTATGAACCTCTTTTTCCGTATTTTAAAGACCACCCAAATGCATTTCGCCTGATTACAGCAGACTTTGTTACGATGGAAGATGGCACGGGGATTGTCCACATTGCGCCTGGTTTTGGGGAAGACGATTATTTTGCCTGTAAGACGCAAGGCATTGAAGTGGTTTGCCCCGTAGATGACGATGGAAAATTTACAAGCGACGTTTCAGACTATGAAGGCATTTTGGTAAAAGAAGCAGATAAAGCCATTCTACAACGCTTAAAGCAAGAAGGGAAAATTTTAAAACATGAAACCTTAGAACACAGTTACCCTTTTTGTTGGCGATCCGATACGCCGCTTATTTATCGCGCCATTAGCAGTTGGTTTGTAAATGTCGAAAAAATAAAAGAAAAAATGATTGCAGCAAATCAAAAAACAAATTGGGTGCCTGAACATTTAAAAGAAGGGCGCTTTGGACATTGGCTCAAAGATGCCCGAGATTGGGCCATTTCTAGAAAT
>MGRI01000067.1:2061-22553 GCA_001798105.1 Deltaproteobacteria bacterium RIFCSPHIGHO2_02_FULL_40_11 | reverse complement strand
ATGGCTGGAGCGTATGGTAATGTTGGTGCTGTCTGTTACCTTGTTTTATATTCGCTGGTTGATGACAAAACCTTCTTCCATTATGTGGCAGCAGGAGCCTTTTTTAGTTTTATATACTGCTGTTTGTTTCTCAAAGAACACAAAGATGCATTTGCAGAGGAGTAAAAATGCTGTCAGTAAATATTAAAAATTGGGACGTAGAGGATCAAAATTTTTGGGAAAATACAGGTAAAAAAATCGCTCAAAAAAATCTTTGGATTTCCATTCCCTGTTTGCTTCTCGCATTTTCCGTTTGGATCATGTGGAGCATTATTATTGTTCAAATGAAAAACCTGGGGTTTATGTTTCATTCAGATCCTGCGATCAATACCTCTTTATTATACACATTGCCGGCCATTGCGGGGCTCGCTGGCGCAACCTTTCGCATTCCAAATTCTTTTTTTATTGCTGTGGGGGGAGGCAGAAATGTTGTTTTTCTAACGACGGCATTGCTTTTAATTCCAACCGTAGGTGTAGGCATTGCACTTCAAAATCCAAATACATCTTACATCACGTTTGCGATTTTTGCGGCACTTTCCGGTTTTGGAGGCGGAAACTTTGCGTCTTCCATGTCCAATATTAGTTTTTTCTTTCCCAAAAGTCAGCAAGGGACGGCTTTGGGATTAAATGCGGGGCTCGGAAATTTGGGGGTCAGCATTATGCAAGTGCTTTTACCTTTTACGATGGGTTTCGCACTTTTTGGTGCATTCGGAGGCAAGGGGTTACCATTACCACAAGCGATTGGAAATAAAGCGCAGTTCACTTTGGTATATATCCAAAACTGTGGATTTACTTGGGTCCCTTTTTTGGTTTTATTTTCTGTTTTAGCTTTCTTTTTTATGAATAATTTAAAAACAGCTTCTCCGGGGATGCGCTCAACCCTTTCTTCTTTTGGGAAAGTTTTATTTTTGCTTTTGTTGGGGGGGATGGCAACTTTTGTGGGACTTCTTTTACTTTTAAAATTTAAATGGAATATGTGGGTCGTACTTCCCATTACCATTCTTTTAACGGTTCTTTTGATGAAGTATTTTTCCCCGGGTGCGTTAAAAGAAAACTTAAATAAGCAGTTTGGTATTTTTAAACAGAAGCACAATTGGGTGATGACAATTCTTTATGTGATGACCTTTGGTTCTTTTATTGGCTATTCCGCGGCTTTCCCAAAATTGATTCAAGATATTTTTGGGGTACTTCCCAATGGCAGTTTAAACCCAAACGCACCCAATCCCTTTGCGTATGCATGGCTCGGGCCTTTGGTGGGTTCTTTGGTGCGTCCCATCGGGGGATGGCTTTCAGATAAAATTGAAAGTGGTTCGCGCGTTACACATTGGACCACCGTTTTTATGATTATGGCAGCATTGGGGGTTGCCGTTTGTATTGTAAAAGCCAAAGGGGCCCCAATGCCAGAAACTTATTTTTTACCTTTTTTGATTTTGTTTTTAATTTTATTTATTACAACGGGAATTGGAAATGGATCTACGTTTCGTTCCATTCCCTACATTTTTGAAAAGCATCAAGCAGGGCCTGTCCTTGGGTGGACATCTGCCGTAGCAGCGTATGGGGCTTTTATTATTCCAAACGTTTTTGGAGAACAAATTAAACAAGGGCATCCAGAAGTTGCGCTGTATGGTTTTGCAATCTACTATTTTATTTGTTTATGTTTAAATTGGTGGTATTACGATCGAAAGAATGCATTCATTCGATGCTAGGAGAAATCATATGGATTTAGATTTAAAAATGCTTAGTCAAAATGATCCGCTCAATCGATACGTGGAAAGAAATGAAGGTGGAGAAATTTATTCTCCATTTGATCCGCCAGCCGAACCCCTGGTCAAAGAAAGTATGTCTTATGAAAACATGCACCCTTTGCTTCAAAGTTTTATCGATGAACATGAAGAGATCAAAAAACATATTCAATTGTTTGATGATGCCATTCAAAATGTAAGAAAAATAGGATTTACAAAAGATATTTATCAAGCTATTCGAAATTTTTTTGAAAGTTTCGATCAGAAAATAATTCCAAACATGAAACGCGAAGAAAAGTTTTTATTTTTAAAACTGCATGAACGCTTGATTGAAATTGGAGAGCATAGTCCGTCTGAACCCATTCAAACAGGCGTAACGTTGCTTGAAACAGAACACACGCATGTGATCCAAATGGGGGCAGTGATCTTTAATTTTTTTGCCTTGTCGTGGCGCTTAAAAGATCATGAAGCAAAACTTCAAGTTTTGGATTTGGCCATCGAAAAAGCGCTACAGCTGATTGAAATCATCAGGCTCCACAGCCTTCGTGAAGACACAGTCCTTTTTCCTTTGGCACAAAAACACTTAAAACCACATGAAATGACAACACTCCTTGAAAAGAGGGCAAACGATGCTTAAGCGAGCCTCTCTTTTTTTATGTGTGTGCTTGTTTTTGGTTTCAAGCCAACTCTGTGCAGAGGTCATCCTATCTGAAAAGTTTTCTGTAGGGGGACAAATTCGAACGCGATTTGAGCAAACGTACGAACAAAAGTATGGCGTTTCGAACGATTCTTTAACATTGCTTCGTACACGGTTTCATGCCGACTTTAAACCCAAAAACTTTTTAAGAGGATTCATTCAATTTCAAGATTCTCGCGTTTGGGGCGAAGAAGATACTACGGCAAATGCTTTGGATAATCTTGATCTTCACCAAGGGTATGTGGATTTGGTTTTTCAAAATATGACAGAAATTCAGTGGCCTTTCACGTTAAGACTTGGAAGACAGGCATTTTCTTTTGGGGATGAAAGAATTTTAGGTGCTTTTGAATGGGACAATGTGGCCAGAGCCTTTGATGCCATTCGTTTAATATATGATCGAGGGAGCTTAAATCTCCACGCCTGGTCTTCTAAAATTGAAGATACGGTCATTCCCCCGAATGCCTCTACAGGAGATGAAGAAGATTTTCATGGATTTTATGCAACCTGGAAGGCAGCTTCAGAACAGATGCTTGATGTTTACGGTTTTTTTGATCGGGACAATAGCACAGCAACGCAAGGCGGCGATGTTTGGACGGGGGGCGCAAGATGGCATGGAAAAACTTCTATTTGGGATTGGGATATTGAAAGTGCTTTTCAATTTGGAAAATTAGCTGGCAATACCCTTCGGGCGTTTGCCATTCATGGGGCCGCTCACCATACGTTTTCATTTTTAAAGGGTTTAAGACTGGGCGCCGAATATAATTTAGCATCGGGCGACAAGTCCAGTACCGATAACCGCGTTCAAACCTTTGATAATTTATTCCCAACCAATCATTTAAAATATGGGTATATGGATTTGGTAAGCTTACGAAATGCGCAAAACTTTGCGCTTCGATCCAATTTTAAACCCAGAAACAATGTGCCTTTGTTTTTGTCTTTAGATTACTGGTATTTTTTACTTCATAGAAATACAGACAATGCCTATCGGGCCAGTGGCGCAAGTTTCCGATCCACCGTGGCAGGCGCCAGTAAAAAATTAGGACAAGAAATTGATTTTACGGCAGAATATAAGTATGAAAAGGATCTTTCGATTCTTCTGGGAGCCTCTCATTTTTTTGCAGGCCAGTTTTTAGAAGATACAGGCGAATCCAAAGACGCCAATTTTTTCTATACGCAGCTTGTTATGAATTTTTAGAGAATCTATTAGAAAGTCTCAGCGCCAGCGCCATAATGGTGATTTGTGGATTCACGCCTAAAGAGGTGGGAACCACAGAACCATCGCACACATAAATATGATTGGATCCGATCAGTTTTAAATGGGAATCCACCACGCGTCCCATGCCGCAGGTTCCCAGGGGATGAAAGCCCATGCTGTAAAGTTGTGAAGGTCTCATCTTTGAAAAATTGAATTGTTTTAAAGCTTCAAACGATTCAAATTCATTTTGAATACCGCTGATCGGTAAAAGAATCCGCTTTGCACCACTTGCCAGGTAACTGAGTCCAATAAACCTGAGGCCTTCGATTAGATTTTTAAAATCGTTTGGATGGAGGGAATAGTGAAGCAGGGGACCTATCCCAGGGAAGGCTCGGACCCATCCTGTATTTGTGTCTTTGAGCATCACGCCAAAAGATCCTACATGGTCATATTTTTCTAACCAGCCGCGGAGTCTTTTGCCTTCTAAGGGCATGACAAGGCCTGAAAGTGCGGGCGGTGTAAAAACGCCTTCAAAAGAAAGGGTGGGGAAGTTTGGATGTTTAAATCCAAGGGCTTGGGGTACGCCACGCCAACCATAAACAGGTTCTAAAAATTCTCCAAATACTTTGGAAGCTGGATGAATGGTGAGTCCCAACCCCGCTTTTTTCCAATGCGTTCCCAATTTATTTTTTCGAATCAAAATAGGTGTCGAAAGGCTGCCTGCGGAAATGATAAGTTTTTTGGCTTGAAGGGCTGATGTTTTACACGTAATTCGGACCCCCTCTTTTTGTTCTTCAATCCCTGTGACTTCCGTTTGTGAGAAAAGCGTTCCGCCTTCTTTCAAAAAATTTGGAATAATAGAAACATCTGTCGATTGCTTGGCATCTTTGGGACAAATAAAACAACAGCGTCCCGAACCTGTACACGCTTTGGCGGCGCGGTGTAAAGGAAAATGATTTTTATAGCCTAGGGCTTCAATGCCTTTTTGAAAAAAAAGATTTCCCTTGGCCATGTTTTCTGTGGGGACAGGGGAGATATGTAAAAGTTCCCTTAAGGTTTTAAAATGGGGGCTCAGTTCATCGTAAGCAATATTCATTTTGTAATGCTTTTGCCAGGTGTCTACAATTTCTTTCGGGGTATCAAAACAAGTTCCAGAATTAATTTTCGTGGTTCCGCCAACGACTTCGCCTGTAGGAACGCCAATAAAACTATTTCCAAAAGCACCTACCAGCCCCTGGTCTTTATAGTAATGTGTAAAAGCTCTTACTTCCTTTAAGTTTTGTTTGGCCCAGGGGCCTTTTTCAAGCATGCAAACGTTAAAGCCTTGTTTTTGAAGACCATAGGCTGCCAGTGCGCCCCCTGCGCCAGAGCCAATGACAAGGATATCAAACTTGAGTTTTTGATCATTCATCTAATGCGCACAAAACAGGCGATTTACATAAAATTAAAATCAGCCGGCTCCAATACGTTTTTGTATTTTGTAGTTTTTCTAAAAGAAAACCCGCTTCTTCTTTGTTTAAACGAGAAAATCTGGAAACTTTTCCAAACCCCATCGGCGCGATAAATTCTAAAATGGCGTAAGCAAAGATAGAGAGCCAAAAATATTTTCGGGGGTAGTTTTGAATGCGCTGCACGGCCTTTTGAACAATTTCTTCTACGTTTTGATGCGTGTGAAGTTGGGCGTAGGCTTTTAGAAAATCCGTCACCCAAAAACATATTTTCATCGGGTAACCCATTCCAATGCAGCTTTATTTTTTGAAACAAAGCATCTTTTTTGATTTGTTTTAAGTTCTGTTAGCGTAAGACTTAAATTGGCCAGTTTCGAATTGTGACAAATCAATGTTGTATCGTCTGTATCTGTATATGGAATCTCGATAATTTTTTGGGGGTCACTTTGGATGTCACCCTCTAAGATAAAATCTTTATTCTTGGCCTTAAACTTCCAAGATCCACGTTTATAATGTGAAGTGGTTCTAAATAAATCGATGCAGCGATTCAAACATAGTTTTTCATTTCCAACCTGAAAATAAATGGATGTCAATGTGGGGGAGGGATGCCCCAAGATTGGAATTTGGGCAGAAAGGCCTTCGAATAGAACATCTTTTTGATTTTCAAAGGCATTGCAATGACTCCACGTCCAACCTAAGGCCTGTTTTTTTCCCCAAATATGCCCCAGCATGCCCGGTGCATTTTGAAAAGTGTAGCGTTGACCTGAAATGTAAATTTCTCCAGTGATGGAAAGATCTAAATAAGGCGTACAGACTAAAGATTTTGAGAGGTTCAATTTTTTAAAAAGAGCCGGGACATGATCGAAAGAACCATTTTTATTTTTGAATTGAAGATTCCACTGGATGTCTTCTAAGTCCCCCTGCACGGATGTGTCTGTTAAATATCCTTTGGGGATGGAAATTTTAGGTGTTTTCGCGAATGTTTCTAACGGAAATATTTCTTTTCGAAAATGTGTTTCATTGCCATTAAAAAAAATCGCCCAAAGGGCGGCCTCTTTTGTTTTGCCATTTAAAAGTGTGTAGCGAAACCAAAATGCACGGTTTTCGTCAAAGTTCAGTTTTCCATACCAAACTTCATAGAAAGGAAATTGCCCATGAAAGCGTGGGGCGAGGGTCATTGACCCTATGTCCGAATCTTTCGAAATGTCCATAAAAATAAAATAAAAATGGGGAAATCAACCAAAGTTCCAAGCCAATAGGTTGAATTTATTTTAAGTGCAAAGAAAGAAAAAAAACAGCTACTCATACATTTTGAAACTAAAAGTGCGTTCATCAGATGATGGTTTTTGGGGTCTTGAAACAACGCATAGCTCAAATAAGAAATCGTCATCATCATCGAGCCTGCCAAAGAAAGCCAAAGATAGTCTTGGGTGAGGGATATGGGGCCTCCCATTTTTAAAAAACGTGCTGCGTGATTGAGCGTATCAATCACTTGATTCGGTAAAAAAACAAAATACGCACCTACGACCAAAAAACAAATAGCCCAGAACAACATAAAACTTTTAAATTTTCGAAGCGTCATAAATGAGCTTTCATATATTGATATAAAATAGGGTAAACCGTTTTGGGTTTTGGAATTTCAATGCCAGAACCTTTTAGATCTTCCATGAGATCTGGGCAGCGATATCTTCCTGGGTGCGTAAAATAATCCAAGGCTTGTTTGGATACCCCTGTGATGCACGAAACTCCAGGTAATCCCAATTTCCATAAGATAAATTTTCGAAGAAAATCTAATTTGTAAGGAGAATGTCCAGAAATAATTTGAACCAGCATGTCAAAAAATTCTTCTGTGGAAGGGGGATGGGGATCGCAAATTTGATAGGTTTTTCCCAAAGATTTTTCTTGGAATGCAAGGTATGAGATAATTTGAACCAAGGTATCTACAGGAATGGTATTGACTTCATACTGCGGGGTGCCCAGATTGGGAACACATCTTAAAAACCATCTTAAACGATGTAAAAGTTTCATGACCACATAAGGACCATCGAATTTAGCAGTTTCACCTGTTTTGGAATCGCCCACAACAATTGCGGGTCTAAAAATGGTAATGGGCATTTCATTTTTTTTGGCTTGAACCAAAACTTCTGAAGCATGTTTGGTGGATTCATAAAAATTATGAAAGTGTTGATTTTCTTCGAGAAGATCTGAAGTGACTTCACCTTTGAGATCGCCGGAAACATAACACGTGGATATATGGTTCAATCTTTTTAGAGCCGTGGCTTTCGAAAAGAAATTTAAAATATTTTCAGTTCCAAACACATTCACCCGCGTTGCAAGTTCTTTGGGAACGGTGAGGTCATAAATTGCAGCCAGGTGGAAAACATGTGTTGTTTCTAAAAGTACTTTTTCTTTTGTGCGCGTGTCTAATCCTAAGTCAGGTTGTGTAATATCTCCAACAACGATTGTACAACGATTTTGAAATTGTGCGCTGTTTGATTTTGCAAGATCAATCATGTTGGGATGTACCAAAAACGTCATTGTAAAACTTGGATCTTTTGTCAGTAAGGCTTGTGCCAGACGATGTCCAATAAACCCTGGAAAACCTGTTAGAAAAATGTGAGACATAGCTCTTTCATATGTCTTTTTGTATCTGAATGAAAGAAAAACCTATCTGGCGGTGGGCGCCCACTGCCCGGCAAGTTTTTTCTCAAAAAATGACATACATCATGTCTATTTTATGACACATCAGATATTTTTCAGATTGAAATTTCTCCGAGCCATTTGACCTACGGATCTTCTAAGGCAAATGGCCGACAGGGTATAGGTGGAAACGCCTACGCCTCCCGAGATTGGAAAGGAGAATCTTGCTTAAAGAATTTTCTGGTGCGTTAGGGGATTTACCCCTCTTTTTTATTTTCTTTGTTGGGTTTACCCAGTTTTCAAATTTAGATCCTTTACAAATTTTATTTTGGAGTGGGGTAGCACATATCATTATAGGTGTGGTGTTTAAGATACCCATGCCTTATCAGCCGATGAAAGCCATGGGGCTTTATGCCATTGCGCATGGCGTGAGCCAGGGGGAGATTTTAGCTGCAGGCTTTGCGTCGGGGCTTCTTATTTTGGCACTTAACTCTTTAGGTATTTTTGAAAAAATTTACAATTTCTTCCCAAAATCTGTCATACGGGGCATTCAAGTGGGGCTTGCCATTGGGCTTGGGTTGAAAGCTTGGGATCTGATGCATGTGAATCTGGGTGGTATTTGGTGTGTTTTCGCCGTTCTCTTTAGTTTTATTTTTTTTAGGTGGGTCATCCCCGCGAAAGCGGGGATCTATTCCTTTATCATCTTATGCATTTTTGGGATCGCAGGTCTTTATATTTTCCCAGGTATTTCTTTAAGTTCGCAGATCACATGGCCAGCCTTTCATTTTTTAAAATTTGAAGGGTTTCAGTTTTCCTGGACGACAACGACACTTCTTCTTATTTTAATTCAATTCCCATTGACGACAGCCAATTCTATTTTTTCGCCCGCGCTTTTGATCAGAGACCTTTTCCCGGAAAAAAAGATATCCCCAAGTTCTATTGCAAAAAGTGTAGGGCTTATGAATCTTTTAACCTGTCCGTTTGGGGGAATGCCGGCCTGTCATGGGGCAGGCTGGTTATCTGCACAGGTTCGGTTTGGGGCAAAAACGGGAAAATCAGTTATGATTTTAGGTTTTTTAAAAATCATCTCAGCCATTTCTTTAGGGGGATTTTTTTTAACGTTGGCTCAAGGCTTTCCAAGATTTTTATTGGGCGTTTTATTTTTATTTCCAGCCTTTGATTTAGGGATGCGTGCGTTTGAAGTGCGTGGGAAACTTCCGGTTATTTCATTCGGGATCACAGTTTTCGCTTATGTGTTTGGAAATGCGGCTTGGGCCATGTTGTTTGGGGTTTTCAGTTATTATGCTTTAAAGCAAGCCTTGTCTTCGGAGGCTCTGGTATGATTCAAGATGGTTTTCAAAGAAAAATTGATTACATTCGTTTGTCGCTGACAGATACGTGTAATTTTCAGTGTTTTTATTGCCGGCCAAGGTTTCAAGAAACAAGTTTTTCTCCCTCGAATGAATATTTAACGGCGTTCGATATTGAATTTATGTTTCAAGTTTTAGCCCAAATGGGCGTACGAAAAGTAAAGCTTACAGGGGGCGAGCCGCTTTTAAGAAAAGATATGTGTGACATTCTTCAAAAAATTTCTGCGATCTCTCAAATCAAAGATATTTCCCTGACCACCAATGGCTATTTCTTAGAAAATATTGCGTACGCTTTGAAAGAAAGTGGACTGAAAAGAGTGAATATTAGTTTAGATTCTTTAAATGCCGATACATTTCAAAAAATTACACAAACTCCCACTTTTCACCGTGTATGGCGGGGAATTTTAAAAGCCATCGAAGTTGGATTGGATCCTGTAAAGCTCAATATTGTGCTCATGAAAGGCGTCAATGACCAGGAAGTCGAAGACTTTGTGGAACTCACACAAAAATATCCGCTTTCTGTACGCTTTATTGAATTTATGCCAACACGTCAAACCGTCCAAGATCAAAAAAAATACGCTGTGTCAAATGAAGCTGTTTTGAATGCATTGAAGCGCAAATATGATCTTTTCCCAGAAATCAATACCTCACATACAGGGCCCAGTCGGAACTATGTTTTAAAAAATGGTTTGGGAAGCATTGGGTTTATTTCCCCCATCACCCATAATTTTTGTGATCAATGCAACCGTGTTCGTATTTCAGCAAAAGGAAAATTAAGACTGTGTTTATTGGGGCAAAATGAAATTGAGTTGTTACAGATCATTCGTCAAAGAGATGCAAATCAATTCGAAAAAATTTTTATGAAAAGTATGGTTTTTAAACCCAAGGCACACGAATTAAATATGCGCGCACCCTGGGTTGAAAGTTTTGTGACCATTGGAGGTTAAAATGATTTCACTTCAAGAAGCAAAAAATAGGATTCAAAAAAATGCGAAGGGTTTTAAAAGAAAAGAGTGTGTGCGTATGCACCAGGGGGTGGGGCGTGTTTTAGCGAAAAATCTTTATGCGACAGACAATCAACCGAATTTTACCAACGCTGCCATGGATGGCTATGCCCTTCGATGTAAAGATACGCCTGGGCGTTTTGAAATTCAAAAAATGCAATTTGCAGGCGATGCATTTTGTAAACTTGAAGTCAAAAAAGCCATTGAAATTGCAACGGGGGCCCCTCTGCCGAAGGGGGCCAATGCTGTGGTTCCTCAAGAGGATGTTGTTGTGAACAATGGGCGTGTCGTTATTTCTCAAAAAATAATTTTGGGGAAAAATATTCGCACTCAGGGTGAAAATATTCGAAAAGGGGAAAAAATATTTTCGAAAGGGCATGGTGTGTGTGCAAAAGATCTGGGGTTGTTGGCAAGTTTTGGATTTGGGAAGATTCCGGTGTTTCAAAAACCCAGGGTTTCATATTTGGCAACCGGAAATGAAATTATTTCTGTGGGTGAAAAAAAAGAAGCGCACCAGATTTTTAATAGCAATGCTGTGAGCCTTCGAGGACTTTTTGAAAAGGCTGGGTGCGTGTTTCAAGATTTTGGAATTCGTAAAGATGTCCACTCGCTTTTATCTAAAAAAGTCCAAGCGATGTTAGATCAAAAACCAGATTTTTTGGTTCTCACAGGCGGTGTTTCTGTGGGCCAAAAAGACTATGTGGCGTTTGTTTTAAAAGATTTGGGTGCTAAAATTCTTTTTCATAAGGTTCGGATAAAGCCTGGAAAGCCGATTTTATGTGCTTCATGGGGTCGTACACTTATTTTTGGATTGCCCGGAAATCCTTTGGCCGCGCAAGTCGGGTTTTATCAATTTATCTTGCCCGCGATTACCAAAATGCTTCACGTTCAAAACAGGCCTTTTATTTCAAAAGCAAAACTTTTAAAACCGATTGCGCAACAAAAACGGCATTTGTTTTTACCGGCAAAGATGTTTGAGGCCCTGGGCGGGGTATGTGTAGACCCCATTGAAGAGAGCTCTGGAAGTGTAAAAGCTTTGTCTTGTGGAAATTGTTTGATTTCGATTCCACAGGGCTCGGGGGCGCTTAAAAAAAACACATGGGTTGAAATTCAACCCTATGATTAAAGGAGACGGAATGGACTTTACACACATGAATCAAAAAGGACAGATTCAACAGGTGAATGTTGGGGCGAAACCGGTTGTTCACAGAACGGCGAAAGCGCAGGGGAAAATTTTTATGGCCCCCCATACGCTTCAAAAAATAGGTTCCAATGACATACAAAAGGGAAATGTGCTCGAAACGGCAAGACTTTCTGCCATCATGGCCAGTAAAAAAACTTCAGATCTCATTCCGCTGTGCCATACCTTGCTTTTAGATCATGTGGGCGTGGAATTTAAAATGCATGCAGATCATATCGAAGTGGAAACAAGCGTTGAAACCTGTGCAAAAACGGGTGTTGAAATGGAGGCCTTAACAGCTGTGATGGTCGGGTTACTTACCATTTATGACATGTGTAAAGCCATTGATGCCACCATGCGGTTTGAAGGCATTCGTTTGTTACAAAAAACAAAAGACAGGAAGGGAAAATCTTTATGTTAACCTACGCCATTTTAAGTATTGGAGATAAAGCCTTTCAGGGAAAAAGAGAAGATAAAAGTGGAAGGCTGATTCAAGACATCATGAAAAATTATAAAATTCACTTAAAAGCCTATGAATGTATTCCAGACGAAAAAGAGTTGATTTCAAAAAAACTGATCCAACTCTGTGACGAAGTTCCGGTTCGGTTGATCTTAACCACAGGGGGGACGGGTTTTTCCGCGCGCGATATTACCCCCGAAGCCACAAAAGCTGTCATTGAAAGAGATGTTCCCGGGTTTGGAGAAATTATGCGCGTGTGTGGGTATCAAAAAACGCCGCTTGCTATTTTATCGAGAGGCGTTTCAGGGCTTCGAGGGCAAACGCTGATTATTAATTTACCGGGATCTTCGAAAGGGGTTCAGGAATCTTTAGAGCTTATTTTACCTGTCTTAGAGCACGGGTTGGGTATTTTAAAGGAGAATATCGAACATGCCTTTTAAAAGATATGCCATACAAATGAAGCTTTCTGAAATAGGAAAGGCAGGGCAAGAAAAACTAAGCTTAGCTAAGGTTGCCATGATTGGTGTGGGCGGATTGGGAGCACCTTTGGCATTGAATTTAGCGGCGGCCGGCATTGGGCATTTGGTTTTAGTGGATGGCGATCAGGTCAGCTTAGAAAATCTTCACCGTCAGGTTTTATTTACAGAAGAAGATATTGGAAAAGCTAAAGTTGTAGCGGCAAAAACACACCTTTCTAAGCGAAACTCCGAAATAAAAATTTCTGCGTATGCTGAATTTTTGTCTTTTCAAAACATTTCTCAACTTCTTTCAGAGGTAGATTTAATTTTAGATTGTACAGATAACTTTCATGCGCGGTTTTTAATCAATCAATATTGTGTCGAACAAAAAAAAGTTTTTGTGTACGCCAGCGTTGACCAGTGGCGTGGGCAAGTTGCGCTTTTTACGCCAAAAGGCCCGTGTCTGGCATGTTTGTTTTCGCATGTGAAAGATGGTTTGTTTCAAGATTGTTCGCAAAGCGGCGTTTTGGGGGTGACAGCGAGTGTGGTTTCAAATTTACAGGGGCAAGTTGCTTTGCATTGGCTTTTGTTTCAAAAAGATTTTTCCGCTTTATTTTTGTACGACGCCAAAAAACTTCAGATTCTTTCCTACAAAATTCAAAAACAAAAATATTGCGAGGTGTGTGGGGAGGGCGTCAAAGAAAGAAGTGACGAAGTCATCTTTAAATCTTGGAATGAAGTTTCCAGGCTCATGCAAGATGCTCCAGACCAAAATATTCTCATTGATTTAAGAGATGCTCCCACAGACGCTTTAAAAGGAGCGCTGCATATTCCGATGGTGAAGATTTTAAATGGGGCGACAGCATTTGATAAAAATAAAACCTATATTCTATATTGTGAAAAAAGAATCAAAAGCCCCTTTGTGAGGGAAGTTTTAAGAAAGCAAGGGGTTGCGCACGTTTATGTTTTACAGGAACGGGTGGATCAGTGAAAATAAAGCTTAAATTTTTTGCCTATTACGAAACGTTGTTTCAAAAAGATGAAATGGAAGTAGAGATTTCTGAACATACAACGGTACGCGATGTATTTTTTAAGGTGCTTCATAAAAATCCACATGCCCATCAATTGTTTAAAAATACAATGTTTGCAGTGAATCAATCTTATGTGCAGTCGGCTACAAAATTAAATTCGGACGATGAATTGGCATTTATTCCGCCGGTTGCAGGAGGGTAGATGTCTCAAATTGTAAAAGTAGTTTCAAAGCCCATCGACGTTGAACCTTATCGGAAGTGGGTTAAACACCCTTCTTGTGGCGCGTATGTGGAATTTTTAGGATGTGTTCGAAATCACAATGAGGGGCTGTCTGTTACAAAGCTAGCGTACCAGGCTTACTCAGAGATGGCGGAAAAAGAAATGAAAAAGCTTGTCGATCGTATCAGGAATATTACGCGATGTGTTTTTGTGCATCGTATTGGAACTTTAGATATTGGAGATATTGCTGTCTGTGTATTACTTTCAAGTGCGCATAGGAAAGATGCTTTTGAAGCCTGCCAGTTTTTATTAAATGGCTTAAAGTCTGTTGTCCCGATTTGGAAAAAAGAATTTTATGACACAGAAAAATCAAAATGGATTGGATGCAAAGATGATTGTCTTAAATGACGTGACAGGTGTTTTGATTTGCGGGGGGCAATCCAAACGCTTTGGAACAGATAAGCGTTTCTATAAATTTAAAGGTGAAACCCTTTTTGAAATTTCATTCCGCTTATTAAAATCTGTTTGTAAAGACGTGATCTGCGTGTTTCGAAACGATGTGCCACAGGAACTTCGTTCTTATCCTATACTTTTTGATGATTTGGCGCTCGAAGGTCCGATGGCCGCGATGTGCGCAGCCTTAAACCATATTCAAACAAAATACATGCTTTGTTTACCGTGTGATATGCCACAGATGACGCCCCAGTGTTTAAACTTCATTGCAACCCAGCCCCATGATTTTTCAGTTGTGGTTCCAAAAACCCATCAACTGCATCCCTTGGTTGGAAGATATTCAAAAGATTTATATTTTGAATTGAAAAGCTTTGGCCTGCAAAAAAGCTATGGTTTAAGTCAATTTATTTTAAGCACATCTTCAGGAAAAAGAAAAATTTTAGAGGCTTCTTTTTGGAAGGCGCAGGGTATTTCTTTAAGCGTTTTTGAGAATTTCAATGTGCCAGGCATCTCCCCTTAAACGACTTGGCCGGCGGCCCACCCGGAAGCCCAGGCCCATTGGAAGTTATAACCGCCGAGTTGACCTGTGACATCGACCACTTCTCCAATAAAGTAGAGACCAGGAACTTTCTTGGCTTCCATGGTTTTCGAGGATAGCTCATCTGTATCTATGCCGCCGCGTGTAACTTCAGCTTTTGAATAGCCTACCGTTTCTAAAGGACGTAGCGTCCAGGCATGAATATTTTTTGAAAAGGCTTCAAGCTCCCTGTCTTTAATCTCTTGGAGCGTTTTATGCGTTAGGCCTTGGTGTGCACAAAAAAACTCTGCAAATCTTTCGGGCCAGACTTTAGAAAGTAAATTTTTTATCTCTAAACGGAGTTTTTCTTTTTTGTTTTTCAATAACCACGCATAAGAATTTAAATTCGGTAAAAGATCAATTTTAATACTATCCCCAGGATTCCAATATAAAGAAGCTTGAAGTGCGGCGGGGCCACTTAAGCCACGATGTGTGAAAAGAATATTTTCTCTAAATTTTTCTTTATGACATGAAACCACGCAGTCTAGAGAAATTCCGGAGAGTGTAGAGAAAAAATCAATTTCAGAGGGGTTTAAAATAAATCCATCCAGTGCAGCCCGCGTGGGCACTCTTTTTAATCCAAATTGTTTGGCGACCTCATAGCCAAAGGCCGTGGCACCTAACTTGGGAATCGATAACCCCCCAGTGGCAATCACCAATGAAGAACATGCATATTCTTCTTGGTGAATTTTAAGGTGAAACTGTGCATTGATTTTAGAAATACTTTTAGCTGTGTAGCCCCTTTTGATTTCAACGTTGGCCTGTTCGCATTCAGCAATGAGCATATTTAAAATATCTTGAGCTCTGTGATCGCAAAAAAGCTGTCCTAGTTTTTTTTCATGAAATTTAATTTTGTGTTTTTTTACAAAATGAATAAAATCACTGGGTTGAAATCTGGAAAGTGCGGATTTACAAAAATGAGAATTTTGAGAAACATACTGAGCGGAAGACACTGAAAGATTTGTAAAATTACACCGCCCGCCTCCGGAGATTAGAATCTTTGCTCCAATTTTTTGGGTGTGCTCGAGGATAAGCACTTTTCGGTTTCTATGCCCTGCCTGTAGGGCACACATGAGCCCCGCAGCTCCCCCCCCAATCACAATAACGTCATAAACTTTCACGTTTTCCCCCATTTATTCTAAAAACATACTGACCTCTTCTGGAGATTTGGGCAAGAAAATCCCTGTCTTGGCAAAAAGATGGATAAAAAGTCAGCTTTGTTATTAAAGCATTTTAATCTACATATAAAGGAGGAGGGTTTTTCTTTCAAAAAATGACATGTGTCATATCTAAACCCTTTTTTTTATACTATGTTGATTCTTACTTATGGGAAAAAAGAATAAAAAAAGTTCTTTTCAGTTTGAATACCCGCTTCGGGTTCGAAACCATGAAACCGATCGTTTGGGACAGGTTTTAGGGGCCAGTTTTTTAAATTACTTTGATATTGTTTTAACAGAGTTTTTAAGAAACCTGCGCTTTTCCTATCCGAATCATTGGGCGCAGGACTTATACACAAGTATTAAATCCATGGAATGTAACTTTAAAAGAAGTGCCTTTTATGATGATGAGCTGATGATCTCTTTAAAAATTCATGATATTCAAAAAGAGCAGTTTCAAGCCTGTTTTGAGATTTGTCAAAAAGCGGGTCGTCAAAGCGTTGCCAGTGGCGTGTGTTGTGTTTCTTTGGTGGATCCTAAAAAATGTCAGAGTATTGAAATTCCCCAGTATTTCATAGATGCCCTTTCCCAGTACGAAAGACACACCGCAAGCCTTTAAAAATTTCATGATCTAAGTCAGATTTGTTTGTTGAACATCTTTTACCCCTATGGTACACGAGGGGCAGAATGAAATCCATTGCCTCGATTGATTGTAAAATTTGTCATTCCAGAGGGCATAGTCTTTTTTGTGACTTGAATGACGAAAAACTCACCTATTTAAAAGATCATAAAGTTACAAAAATTTATAAAAAGCATGAACCCATTTTTCATGAAGGTGAAACGCCGCATGGTTTGTTTTGTATGTTTTCTGGCATGGTGAAAGTTTTTAAAACGGCAGACAATGGCAAAGAACAAATTATTCGGCTCAGTAAAGAAAGTGATATTTTAGGGTATCGATCTTTTTTTTCGGGAGAAAATTATGCAGCTTCGGCACAAGCCATTTCCGAATGCACGATTTGTTTTATTGAAAAAGAAGGCATTGAAAAACTCATTCAAAATTCGCCAGACATTATTTATTCTTTACTCAAAAAAATGTGTCGTGAATTGGGGCAATCGGAAGAGCGCTATCAGGATCTGCTCACCAAAAGTGTTGAGGCGCGCTTGGCTTATTTCTTAGAACTTTTGACAAAAGGTTCTGCCGGTAAACCGGTTGAACTTCCCTTGTCGCGAGATGAAATTGCATCTTTGGTGGGCGCAAGATCTGAAACCGTGATTCGCATTCTTTCAAAATGGAAAAGCGAAGGATTGATTGAATTAAAGGCAAAAAATATTTCTATTTCTGATCCCAAACATCTTTTTTCTACCAAAAACTGACGTGTGTCATACACATTTCTTGGATCTTCTGAGATTTTATGCTTTGTCATGCCTTTTGACCTCATACAAGAGATGGGCCACGAGCAGGTTGTGTTTTGTTCCAATCCCTCTATTGGACTCCGTGCAATCATTGCCATTCACAATACATCTTTGGGCCCAGCCCTGGGGGGCACCCGAATGTATCCCTATCCTACCGAAGAGGAAGCTTTAAAAGATGTATTACGATTGTCAAAAGGCATGACCTATAAATCTGCCGCCAGTGGTCTTAATTTTGGGGGTGGTAAAGCAGTCATCCTTGCAGATCCCAAAAAAGATAAGTCTGAAAGTTTATTTCGAGCTTTCGGCGCCTATGTCAATCGATTGAATGGACAATTTATTACGGGAGAAGACGTGGGGATGGATGTTCATGATATGGAGTACATTTTTATGGAAACCGACTATGTGGTGGGGTTATCCAAATCACATGGTGGCAGTGGAGATCCATCCCCCATGACTGCGTATGGGGTCTTACAAGGCATTTTTGCGTGTTTAGATCAGCGGGGGCATGGTAAAAATTTAAAAGATATTACCGTTGCGCTGCAAGGGTTGGGACATGTGGGGTATTGGCTGAGCCGATATTTAAAAGAGCATGGGGCAAAAGTAATTGCGTGCGATGTGGATACAAGTCTTTGTGAAAAAGCAGTTTCAGAGCTTGGCGTTGAAATTGTAGATCCACAAAAAATTTATGATGTGGAATGCGATATTTTTTCGCCGTGTGCCATGGGGGGAATTTTGAATGAACATACCCTTCCTAGGCTGAAAGCAAAAATCATTGCGGGAAGTGCAAATAATCAGTTATCTTCAGACGACCTTGGAAAACAAATATTAGAAAGGAATATTTTATACGCACCGGATTATGTGATTAATTCTGGAGGACTGATTAACGTTGCTTTAGAGATTGAAGGTTATTCGGAATATCGGGCAAAGCTTTTAACAAAGAATATTTATCATCATTTGAAGCGCATTTTTGAAATTTCAAAAAAACAAAAACTCTGTCCGCAGCTTTCGGCCAATCAATTGGCGGAAGAACGTATTCGAAATCTTGGCAATATCAGAAGATCGCATCGTTTAAACCCAGACCGTATCCGGCGCGAAAATCCAAAAGATTAATTACACGTCGTATGAAATCCTATTTACGTAAATTTTGGGGGTGGGGAGATCTCCATCAATCGTGGAATCTTCGAGAAGCGCCAAAATTCTATGAAGCGCTCGAAGAAAGATTCGGGGCCCTTCATACAGATCAAAAGCTTCCCAAAGAAGATGAAATTGAATTGCCTGCTGTGCGGCTCACTTCCGAAGATCTTCAGTCATTAGGTGCAATTGTTGGCGAAAAGAATGTTTATCATGATCATGCAACGCGCTTGTATCATAGCTTGGGAAAAAGCACGGTTGATCTCATTCAAGCTAAAGCTTTAAAACGGCTTGAAGCCCCAGACTGCGTTCTTTTTCCAAAAACGGAAGCTGAAATTTTAAAAATTTTACAGTTTTGTGCATCTTCTTGTGAATCTTCAAAGATCAGTGTTGTCCCCTTTGGAGGCGGGTCGAGTGTATTAGGAGGCGTGCATCCCAGGAAAAATGAAAATCACAGGGCTTTGCTTACGCTGAATTTGCAGTGTCTCAATCAAGTTTTAGAAATGAATCCCCGCACTCATACAGCACGCATTCAAGCAGGTATTTTGGGGCCAGATTTAGAAAAAAAATTGAATGAAAAAAAATATACCTTGGGGCATTTCCCACAATCTTTTGAATTTTCAACGCTGGGCGGATGGATTGCCACCCGAGGATCGGGGCAATTTTCAACGTTTTATGGAAATATTTCAGATCAAGTGGTTTCTGTTCGCATGGTGACTTCTCAGGGCATTGTAGAAACACGAAAGGTTCCAGCTTCCAGTACAGGTCCGTCTTTTAAAGAAATGCTTGTGGGGAGTGAAGGGATTTTTGGTGTGATTACCGAAGCTGTGATGCAAATTCATCCTTTGCCCCAAAAAACACAGTATCAAAGTTATTTATTTCCAAGCTTTGAGGCGGGAATTGAAGCCTTACGGCAGATAAAAGAAAATGATCTAGACCCACTCATTGCCAGGCTTTCAGATCCTTTAGAAACCCACCTTTTTTTGAAAATGAAAAAAAGTAAAACATCTTTTTTTCAAAAGAAATTTTTTTCACTTCTTTTAAAATTTAAAAAAATTGAACCCTCTAAAATGTGTTATCTTTTGGTAGGCTTTCAAGGCACATCTGAATCCGTTCGGGCGCAGATGCGTTCCGTTCAAAAAATATGCCCAAAAGCTTTGTGTTTGGGGCAAAAACCCGCACAAAATTGGTTTCATTCCAGGTTTCAGCTTCCCTATTTAAGAGACGCGCTTTTAGATTCTAAAATTTTAACAGATACATTTGAAACGGCAACATCCTGGGATACTGTCTTCTCGCTCTATCAGCATGTCTTAGTAGAAACTCAAAAAAAAATAGGTTCAAACGGCATGGTGTTTTGCCATGTGTCTCATATTTATTTAACCGGAGCGTGTCTTTATTTTACGTTTTTAACAAAATTTAAGGAAGATCCTCTGAAACAAATGAAAGAGATCAAACACCATGTAACAGAAACGATTTTAAAACAAGGCGGAACGCTTTCGCATCACCATGGGATTGGTATCGATCACCGGGATTTTTTAAAAGAAGAGCATGGGCCAGAATTTGTGAAAGTTCTTAAAAACATGAAACAAAGCTTAGATCCGGAATCGATTTTAAATCCACAGAAAGTGATTCAATAAAAATGGAATTTTCCAATCAAACACGTCTCAAAAATATTTTGCGCCTTAAGCAAGAAAAGTTGGATATTTTAGTGATTGGAGGCGGCATTACAGGCTGTGGGATTGCCTGGGATGCGGCGACAAGGGGCCTAAAAGTGGGGCTGATTGAAAAAGAAGATTTTGCAAGTGGGACAAGTTCCAAATCTTCAAAGCTCATTCATGGCGGCATGCGGTATTTGGAAACCAGGCAATTTAAACTTGTGTTTGAAGCAGTTCAAGAAAGACATTTTTTGCGCACGCATTTTCCCCATTTGGTAAAACCCTTGCCCTTTGTCTTTCCGATTTATAAAGACACACGGGTGCGTTTTTCAAAATTGTGGCTGGGGATGTGGTTTTATGAAATTTTCGCATTTTTTCGAAGTTTTAAATGGCACCGTGCTTATGGTGCCAAAAAGTTGCTTCAAAAATTTCCACACCTAAAATCCAAAGGACTGCAAGGAGGATTTGTGTTTTACGATGCGTTTTCAAATGACGCATGGCTGACCCTGGAAATTGCAAAATTGGCGAATCAAAAGGGGGCTTTGGTTTCAAATTACGTCGAAATGAAGTCTATGAAAATGGAAAATGGAAAGGCTATTGGCGTTGTCTGTGAAGACGTGTT
>MGRI01000067.1:0-2036 GCA_001798105.1 Deltaproteobacteria bacterium RIFCSPHIGHO2_02_FULL_40_11 | reverse complement strand
GCGAAGCATATTGTGAACGCAACCGGTCCTTGGACCGATGTCACACGAAAACTTTTAGGGGAGCCCAAGTCTCAGCTTTTATGTGGTACCAAAGGGACACATCTTGTTGTTCCAAAAGATAAGTTAGATTTAAAAAGGGCAGCGATTTTACAGGCCAAAGATGGCAGATTTATTTATGTGATTCCTTGGGAAGCGGACATTTTAATTGGAACGACAGACGAAGCCTACGAAGGTTCTTTAGATGAGGTCTCTGCCACACGCCATGAAGTCGATTATTTGCTTCAAGCAGTAAACACCTATTTCTCAGGTGCGAATCTTTCAGACAAAGATATTATTTCTACATTTTCAGGCATACGGCCTTTGGCAAGGCAATCGTCTTCTGAAGGCGTAGGTGTGTATCATTTATCGAGAGAGCATGAAATTTTAAAGGATGCTTCGGGCGTGTTTCATATTTATGGCGGAAAACTTACGACGTTTCGAAAAATGGCGAGGGATATGGTGGATCAGCTCACGAAAAAACCGTGTCAGACCAAAAAGCTTTCCAACGTTACCCAAACCCATTTTATAGAAGCGGATCTTTCCGAAAAAAGCGTTCAAGAAATGGTTTTTCACCAAATGGCGCAAACTTTGTGTGATGTTTTGATGCGTAGAACGACCGTGTTTTTAAAAACGCCAGATCAGGGTATTTCACAGGTTCAAAGGGTCGCGCAAACCATGGCGCAGCTTTTAGGGTGGTCTGAAGCACGCCTGCAATTGGAAATCGAAGCCTATCAGCGGCAGGTGCAAGCCGCGAAGAAGTATCTACATTAAAATTTAATCTCATTTTAATCATTTCCATGTTTTTTTTTAACAGTTTTTTGGTAAAATAGGTTTATCTAATTTTGAACGTTTAAGGAGAATGGAAATGAAGAATAAAAAACTTGTTTTATTATTGAGTATTGGCGTATGTTTTTTAATCTCTTGTGGCGGCTCTCAAGGGCCTTCGCAGACAGATTCAACAGCAATGACCGAAGATTCATCTTTACAAGGACAGCAGGAGCAAATGCAGCCTGCAAAATATCTGGGTTCACACACCTTGAAAGTGAATGTAGGGTCTGAAAAAGAACAAAGATTTGTTTCCTTTGATCAAGATTCCAAAAGTTTAGGTGTATTTATGAAACAAGAGCTTTCAGAAGATACCTATGTGGGGATATCTTTTGAAAAAGATCCTGGTGAGATTGAAGTTAAGTTGCAAGACGAGGTTCTTCAAACTGTAAAACAAGAAGATGGAACGCTTTCTATTTTCATTCCAAAAGAGAAGCTTTCAGAAAGAAATACAATGACGCTTTCAAGATTGGGAGAAAGTGTATCTTTCGTGATTGGAAGAGATATCCAAAAACCAAAGATTGTGGAAGCGCTTACATTGAAGCAGTCGGAAATTACATTAGGGGAGAAGATTGAAGTTTCACTCAAAGTAAAAGATGAAGGGGGAAGTGGATTGGCGATATATCGCCAACAGCAGACGTATGAAAATATAAGAGGCGGTATTTTTACAGCGGGAGAGAAAACGCTTGGGTCAATGCCTCTTAAAATTCCAGGGCCGTATATACCAGGCTTATCCCGACCCCGGCTCGATGCTATTATTAGCTTTCGTGTGGATTCAGAAAATGAAGATGGAAGTGTGACGTTAAAGGGAGAATATCAAACCTATCCCTGGGATAAGGCGGGAGACTATGGCTTTGAACAGTTAGCCATTCACGATCGGGTTGGAAATCTTCTATTGATTCAGAAGGATGCTCTCCCAACCGTAAGGGTGAATGCTGCTTCTGGGCAAGGACAAGACACAACGGCGCCAGAGATTGTGGAAGCGCTTACGTTGAATAAATCGGAAATTACATTGGGGGAGAAGATTGAAGTTTCACTCAAGGTAAAAGATGAGGGAGGAAGTGGATTAGCGATATATCGCGCGCAGGCTTATGAAAGTATGAGAGAAGGTGTTGTTAAAGCCCAAGAGAAGCGATTTGGGAGTATTCGGCTATGTACTCCGGATTGTTTTT
>MGRI01000066.1:3885-5765 GCA_001798105.1 Deltaproteobacteria bacterium RIFCSPHIGHO2_02_FULL_40_11 | reverse complement strand
AGACAAATGACCACCACACATACCTACTCGATTGAAAAAGCGAAACGCGATTTTGGATACCAGCCCTGGATCTCTACGGAAGAGGGGCTGCAAAAGCTCGTTACGGATTATGAACTTTTAAAAAAGTAATGAGTGAGCTTACCTTTAACCCTGTTTCTTGATTGGCCTGCACCCACTCAGAAATGGGTAGCGATCGGTTGAAGTTTTTTTCCAAAGCGCCGGCCAATTGCACCAAGCCCATGGAATCAAAATTAAGATCCTCAATAAAAGAACTTTCGAGTTGGATGTCCCCCCGCGAAAGATCCTTTTTCACACTTAAAATACTTTGAATCACACACGCTTGAATTTTATCTTTTTCCACGAGAGATCCTCTTTCGAACAATCGCACTTAAAAAGTAAAAGCTCATGCTTATAAACAATAAAGTTCTAAATCTAAAATATTGGAATCGATCCCAAAGTGTAATCTTTCGATCCAACGTTCCAGCTAAATAACGTTGTTTACAACTTGCCCGTTGGATTTTACCACTTGTGGTTTTGGTCAGCACATGGGGAGGCAAAATAACAACTTCATCTAAGCTTAACCCCGAAGCTGCCATCACTTGCGCTTGAATTTTCCTAGAAATCTCTTTTTTACCTTTTATAAATGCTTTTTTTATTTCAACGGCTAAAATAATTTTTTCTGTCCCTTGGGCTTCATCGTGAACCCCAAATGCCACGATACAGCCTTTGCGTACCCCTTCCACGGTTTCGGCTGCCGTTTCAATGTCTTGCGGGCAATAGTTTCTTCCGCCTTTAATAATCATATCTTTTTTGCGGCCCACAATATAAATCTCACCTTCCGCCAAATAGCCCATATCTCCAGTATAGAGCCAATTGTTGCGAATGGTTTTCTTGGTTTCACATTCTTTTTGAAAATACCCATCCATGACAGAAGGCCCTCGTACCACAACTTCGCCCACGCATCTTTCTGAAAGAAGCTGGTCAGAATCACCAATAATGGCAACTTCGTGGTTTAAAACGGGCTTGCCACACGACACAAAACTTAAAGTTTTACTTGAAGCATCTTGAAGCGCGGGTTTGGCAATGTGCAGGTTTTCAAAAGACGCTCGATCAATCACATCGTACTTTAACCCATCCCCTGGATTTCGAAATGAAATCGCCAGGCAGTTTTCAGCCATCCCATAGCCAGCCACAATGGAGCCAGGTTGAAACCCATTTGCTTGATAACGCTCAATAAAGTTTTTCATGGTGGAAACATGAATGGGCTCTGCCCCACTAAAGGCCACGCGCCATGTGGATAAATCCACCCCTTTTAAATCTTCGGGACGGATGCGAGATAAACACATGCTATACGCTGAATTTGGACCGGTTGACATCGTGGCTTTGTATTTGGAGATCGCAAGCAACCATTGTTTAGGGTCAAATAAAAACTTCTCTGGAGACATTAAAACAAGCTTCATGCCCACATACAGCGAATGTAAAAAGGTCCCGATCAGGCCCATGTCATGAAACAAAGGCAGCCAACTCACAGCACAGTCTTTCACATTCGATTTTAAACCATGCGCAATGGACTCAATTTGCGCCACCAATTGATGGTGCCGAATCACAACCCCCTTGGGCAAACTCGTCGATCCTGACGTATATTGAATAAATGCAATGTCTTCTGGAAAAATTTTTAAAGGATCCTGATCCAATTGAATCTTCTTGGGCAATTTTTCAATGAGAGAAACAACGGGCTTTTGATGCTGATCTTTCATGGCTTCTTCACACACCGATTGGTTACTATTTGTGGTTAAAACATATTTGGCCGCAGAATCTCGAAATACATGCCCCAAAGATTCTGCTGCTTTGTTTAAACCTTTTAAAATAGAATCACGACA
>MGRI01000066.1:0-3834 GCA_001798105.1 Deltaproteobacteria bacterium RIFCSPHIGHO2_02_FULL_40_11 | reverse complement strand
CAAAAAAGACCTGCCATTGGGAACCGCTAAAACCACGCGATCGCCCCGCTTCAGGCCATTTGTTTGAAACCACTGCGCCGTCGCTCGGGCTTCTTCATACAAAGCCTGAAAGGTTATTTTCTCTTCTTTGCCTTTAAAATCTTGAAACGTACAATAAGGACGATCTGGGCAGATTTCCCGCCAATGATCCAGCGCTTCAATAACCGATTGGAATTTAGGTTGCGTATTCATATTTTTACCCTCGACTCATATTATAACGCGATGAAAATAAAATGGGAGAATTCTTTTCAAATTTTAATGTTATTTTAATGAAGCAGTTTTTCAGGCACATCCCTACGCTCAGAAGATGAATGCCTTCAGAACCGGCAGTCGCCCCGCTCCAGCGGCGGGGCGCTGCCTGCGGCCCTCGGCGCATTTGCACTACGTGACCAAGCCAAATGCGCCTCCGGGACGCTTCTTCAGGTATTCATCTTCTGAGCGTAGGGATGTGGCTAAAAGAAATCTTTATGGTACAATATAAAAAAGGGGGAGATATGGTACGTTTATGGATTCCCAGACTCATCGTCATTTTGGCTTTTCTTGCAATGCCCGTAGGTGTATTTGCAGATGAGAATGCCGAAACGCAACGCATTGAAAGCATTGAAAATCAGGTGGAACAGCAAGAGTACATTCTAGAAGAACAAGAGGAAGCACTGGATCGGGAAGTCAGCGGTGAAAAAGATTTACCGAAAACAGATAACGAAATTTTTCTGGAAAAACCAGAGCCTCAAGCACCACATGATTTTGATGACTCAAAATTTGAAGAAAAATAGGTAAATTCTCAAATATTTTCGATAATTTATTTGACTTTGCTCATGCACGTCTTGTACTCTAAAAAAAGAGGCAAAAGCATGAAAAAAGTATTTGATATCACACTTTTAAATTTGCTGTTTTATGCTTTCTTAATGATCTCCTCCATTATTCTTTTCGTCCGTTAAACAGAACGGACGCCGTTACGGATCATTTTTCCCATCCAGATACGTGTATTTCTTTTAGTTGGGGTCTGCCCCCCTTAAACTAAGAAAAAATGTTCTTGTTATGAGGGGCGTTTTCTTTGTAAGTTAAAGGGGGTCTGACCCCCTTATGCATATTTATATTGAAGACATTTCAAACCACATTGGCAAAAACGTTACCCTTCGCGGGTGGGTCTATAACAAGCGCTCCAGTGGCAAAGTAAAATTTCTGATCTTAAGAGACGGCACAGACATCATTCAAGGTATTTTAGAACCTGGAAAAACAGACGCTGCCTCCTTTGACGTTTTTAACACCCTCACCCAAGAATCTTCGATTCAAGTTCAAGCGGAGGTTCGCGAATTTCGGGGGAAATATGAGCTTGGCATTCAAAACATCCAACTTGTGCACCAAAGCAAAGATTACCCCATTACGCCCAAAGAACATGGTGTAGATTTTTTAATGGACCACCGTCATCTATGGCTTCGGTCTTCCAGGCAACATGCCATTTTACGGGTCAGATCCGAACTCATCCAGGCCTGTAACGATTACTTTATGGGAAAAGGCTTTACGCTTTTAGATGCCCCGATTTTTACCCCCTCTGCCTGTGAAGGCACCACCACTCTATTTGAAGTAAAGTATTTTGATGACGACAAGGTGTACCTGACCCAAAGCGGACAACTCTATATGGAAGCTGGCTGCATGGCCTTTGGAAAAGTATATTGTTTTGGCCCCACCTTTCGCGCTGAAAAATCGAAAACCAGAAGACATCTTACAGAATTTTGGATGATTGAGCCTGAAGTGGCTTTTAATGATTTAGATGACAATATGGACCTAGCCGAAGATTTTATGGAATATATTATTGGGCGTGTTTTAAAAAACAAAAAGAAAGAGTTAGAAGCATTGGAACGTAATACAAAAATTTTAGAAAACACCAAAAAACCCTTCCCCAGAATTTCTTACCCTGAGGCCTGTGAAATTTTAAAAAAAGAAGGCGTCGATTTTCAATCTGGAAGCGATTTTGGGGGGACAGATGAAACGGTTTTGGCTCAAAAGTTCGATAAACCCTTTTTTGTACACAGATTCCCATCCGCCATTAAAGCTTTTTACATGAAAGAAGACCCCAAAAATCCTTCTTTGTCTTTGTCTGTAGACATGCTTGCCCCGGAAGGGTATGGCGAAATTATTGGCGGCGGCCAGCGCGAAGAGCGCATTGAAGTGCTTGAACAAAAGATCAAAGAACACAATTTAAACCAAAAAGACTTTGAATGGTATTTTGATTTACGAAGATACGGCTCTGTTCCCCATTCTGGATTTGGGATGGGCATTGAACGATGCTTGGCCTGGCTGTGTGGGTTGCAGCATGTTCGCGAAACAATCCCCTTCCCCAGAATGCTGTATCGAAAAACGCCTTAGATTTTTTTCGAAAGTGCTACGACCACTTCCCCCAAGACTTCTTGATCTTGAAGCTTCTTTAAAACAGTTTCATAGCTTCCACGAATGACTTCTTCATGTTCTTTCGAAAGTTCCCGACACACAGAGACGTACCACTCGCAAAATACCTCTTTTAAATTTTCCAGTGTTTTAAGCACCCTCCTCGGCGATTCATAAAAAAGAAGGGTTACGTCCAAATTTTTATACTTTTCAAAAAAGTTTTTTTGTTTGCCTGGTTTTTTGGGTGGAAATCCTAAGAACAAAAATTTATCTGTCGGAAGGCCTGAAATTAAAAGGGCATGTAAAAAAGCAGATGGGCCTGAGGCAAGTTTTACGGGAATATTTTCGTCATAACACGCTCGAACCAAAACATAGCCAGGATCCGAAATGAGCGGCATGCCTCTTGAAACCATCACGCCCACATCGCTTCCAGATTTTAAAATTTCCATGATTTGAGAAATTCGTATTTTTTCATTGTGCTCAAAATAAGAAATAAATTTCTTACTCATTGGGATTTGGGGAATTTGAAAATCTGACAAAAGTTTCTTTATTTTTCGTGTATCTTCACACGCCAAAACAGGAATTTTTTTAAGGATTTCAAGGGCATAGGGCGATGTTTCAGCTTCATTGCCAATGCCATGTCCAATTAAATATAAAGTACCCAATGATGTATCCTTTCGAAAGAAGACATCATATGATATACTGCAAGTCATAACAAGGGGGTAAGGTTGTGAAAGCCACGGTCGAAAATAAAAGAGGCATTACAGTCATCCATCTCGAAGGCGAAATCGAATACGTACATTCTAATTTACTGGAACAAAAAATTGATGAACTGTATGCTTCCAAACGAAATGAAAAACTCATTTTTAACCTAGAAGGTCTGCAATTTGTAGGCTCAACGGGCATTAAACCCTTTATTCAAATGCTGAAACGCTTGAATCAAAAAAAGGGAATGAAACCAAGATTCGTTGGGCTACCCCCAGAATATGAGCGCCTGTTTAAAGCCTATGAAACCAAGAAAAAGCCTTTTTCCATTTTTGATTCGGAACAAAGTGCTTTAAAAAGCTATCGTCAAAAAATGTGGACCAAAAAAGGGAATGCTTAAAGTTTGATTCTCAATCCAAGTCTTCCAAAACATTTTGAAGGTGTGTGATTTTAGGGACGTTATTTCCAAATTCCACCCCAATAAAATCCACCTGAAAGGCTCTGTCCAAGCAGGATCTACTTAAATAAAACTGAATGCTTCGCCAAAGTCTTTTTTGTTGAGGGCGATGAAAACTTTCTAAAACATTTGTTGTCCGCGTTTTGACTTCACAAAAAACAAGTCTTTCATCTTTCGACGCCACAATATCAATTTCCCCCCACCGACAGGTCCAGTGGTGGTTTAAAATTCGATAGCCTTTCTGTCTT
>MGRI01000065.1:25196-26755 GCA_001798105.1 Deltaproteobacteria bacterium RIFCSPHIGHO2_02_FULL_40_11 | reverse complement strand
TACAAACCGCGCTGCGTATGCGTCCCGATCGTCTCATTATTGGGGAATGTCGCGGCGCGGAAACATTTGACATGCTTCAAGCCATGAACACAGGGCACAAAGGGTGCTTAACGACTTGCCATAGTAATTCCACACGCGACGCTTTAAAACGCATTGAAACACTTGCACTCCTTTCAGGTTTGGATTTACCGCTTCATGCCATTCGCGAAATGGTGGTTTCCGCCATTGATACCTGCATTCACCTGGAAAGATTGCCCCATGGCAAACGAAAATTAAAACAGATTTCTCAACTCATCGGTCTAGAAGGCCAAGTCTACCAAACTGAGGAAATTTACCCCTCGACGAAAGGAGTCTCACATGTTATCGACACCCACGCTTGCTATGCATAAAACCAAAGCCATTCAAGTCTATCCAAATCCAACGCCACACAGATCCCAAGCAAAGCTCATTCTCTTTGAAAATGGGCATGCCGTCAAACTCATCCATCTTCCCCAGAAACCTTTTTCCATGGGATTTGACGAAGAAAATCATCTGGTCTTAAAAGATCCCTATGTTTCCAACAAACACTGTCAAATTATTTATGAAAATGGATTTTATTTTCTACAAGATCTAAAAAGCACAAATGGGACTTTTTTAAACCAAGCCCAAATTCAAAAATCGATTTTGTTTCATAAAAGTCATATTCGTCTTGGAAAAACGCTGCTTCAATTTCAAACAGCAGAACCCAAAACGCTTACAAAACAAAATAACTTTTGTGGCATTATTTCTAAAAACATGCTCATGCAGCACGTTTTTGATCATGTTGAAAAAATTGCAAACCAAGATATTACGGTGACCATTTATGGAAAAACAGGCACGGGAAAAGAATTGATCGCCAAGGCGATTCATCAAAAGAGCGATCGAAAAAACCATGCCATGGTGGTTGTCAATTGTGGCGCCATCCCAAAAGAACTCATTGAAAGTGAACTCTTTGGACATCTCAGGGGCTCTTTTACGGGGGCAACAGGCAAAAAAGTAGGGTCGTTTGAATTGGCAGATGGAGGAACCCTATTTTTAGATGAAGTGGGAGAACTTCCCTTGGATCTTCAACCCAAGCTCTTACGGGCCATTGAATACGGTGAAATTAAACCTGTTGGGGCAACGCTTCCCATCAAAGTCAATGCACGCATCGTCGCGGCAACGCATCGAAATCTGGCAATGCAAGTGGAACAAAATCTGTTCCGCGAAGACTTGTATTACCGCTTACATATTGTTCCCCTTTATTTGCCGGATTTAAAGGAACGCAAAGAAGATATTCCTCTTCTTGTTGAACATTTTTTGGGACGTCACCCGATCACACACAAAGCCATTCAACTTTTGCTCCGGTATGACTGGCCTGGAAATATCCGTGAACTAAAAAACATCTTAGAACGGTTGAGGGTCACCCGAGATCAAACGATGATTACAGAAAGTGATGTACAACGCGCACTCAACACGTGCGAACCCAAACCTTTTAGTGACCTCATTAAAAATTTTGAACGCGACATGATTCAAGATTTTCTGGATCGAAACCACTGGAA
>MGRI01000065.1:22937-25144 GCA_001798105.1 Deltaproteobacteria bacterium RIFCSPHIGHO2_02_FULL_40_11 | reverse complement strand
AATTTAATTTTCTTCTGTGTATACGGGAGAAAAATAAGAAATGGTGGAACGGAACAATATTTCCCCCGTTGGAAGCCCAAAAGCTTGAGACGACGATAAAATGCCGACAACTTCCCCATTTTCATTGACAATGGGAGACCCCGACTCTCCCTGATAAGCGGGCCATTCACACTCCACTTTTACAAAATGGTCTATCAAGTCACCGATTTCATCTTTAAAACGAAATTGCTTCGGATCATCGCCAAATGCCAGGACTTTACACGCATTGATGTGTCCAGGAGTTGTCCAGAAAAATTTTGAAACCCAATCTCTTCTTAAAGATAAAATAAAGACTGTATCTCCAATTGCAACCTGTGTTCGGTTGAAAACCAAAGGCTTAAAAACGGTTTCATCTGCCGCTGTTTCTAATTCAATGAGCGCTTGATCTAAAGTGGGATTATTCCAAGAAAGATTACGACACGCTGTTTGAAAAAATTTTGAATGTGGCGCCCCAAATTTTTCAGATGCCTCCATTCGAAAATCTGAAGCAGAACACACATTTATATTTTTACGTGCTTCAATATCCTGATGCATGCAGTGATTGGCTGTTGCCACATGGTTCGGCCCCACCAAAAACCCTGTACAATAATCATAAGGATCTTCAGGTGAATTTTTTTGAACCAACTCAAGGCGCCTTTCTAAAAGTTGCATGGGCCTACGGCTACTATTTCCTTGGATATTAAATGTAAGCTTTCCAATGCTGTTTAAGAAAGGCATCAAACGACGTTTTTGTAAGGCATAGGGGTTTGAAGTTAAAAAACCATCCCCGGCATGGACAAGGGGAAACATAAAGCCAAAAACCAAAAGGGCCAATAAGAAAACTCTAAAACGTGGGCCAAACATTGCCTGTGTTTTTATCACTGTTTCTCTAAAAAGTAAAACATGTAGGCCTTCTCTAAAATAACAGATCAGAGGTTCTGAGAGCGGAAGTAAAGCGCAGGAGGCGCCGTGTCGCAAGACACGCCGCCTCCGAGCCATGAAGCGACAGAACCTCTGATCTGTTATTTTAGAGAGGGCCTACTGATTCAAAAACGCATGCAAGGCTTTAATCTGTTCTTCTGTAATCTGCGGCATGGGGACCATCAGTTTTGTTGCTCTTTTTGGCGTATATCCTTGCGGATAGACGCCAGATTGAATACGCAGTTTTAAAAGTTCAAAAGATGCACCTGTAATGGCAGGCCCCAGAGGGCCATCTTTTGAAGGATCCGATGCATGACACACCGTGCATTGTGCGTGATACACAGCTTTTCCTTTTACAATCAGTGGATCTGTTTGCGGCTGTTTTTTTGTACAAGAAATCCCAAAAAACAGACAACACAGAAGTAGAATGCTTTTTTTCACACCAAAACTTCCATCACCGCATAAAGCACTGCCGTTAAAATAAAACCAGATGTAATGACCCCTTTAATGGTAGCCATCGGTCCCATTTTTCCAAAAAGTGCATTGGCTTCAATGGCTAAAACAATCACACCCAAAGCCAAAATCACAGGCGTAAAACTAAGCGCTGTAATTTCTAAAGGTAAATGCGAAGCTGCCGCCATAAAAAAGAGCATGGGAATGGAAAAAAGTGTATTGGTCCTGGATGCAATGGCAGCTCGGGCCCCTTTTTGAGCTGCGTTTTGGGCAGGTTCTCCCTTGGCTGCAGCAATTACTAATTTTTGAGCGGGCCAAATCACAAACCATACGTTAAACCACATAAAGATACCCATCACGGCACCCAGTAAAATGGTCAATCCCCAAGAGGTTGCATAGACTTGGTGGCCAGCCACATGGCCTTTATGCCAAATAATAAATAAGCCGGTCAGGATCGTAACCATCGCACCCCACCTGAACCACCACAGGGCTCTGGGAACCAACTTTTGGACACATTTTGTTTTAACTTCAGCGTCTGTTTCATTAAAGAATGCGCCTTGAATAAAATTAAAATAATATAAAACCCCAATCCAAGTCACACCTGCTAGGAAATGCCCCCAGCGAAATAAAAATTGTAATCCATCTTCAGAAAATAATGCCATGTGGCCTCCTTTTTAAACTGACTTACGTCATTTTTAACAACTGAAAAACGTTAGCATAGAAAAAGAGAGAAGTTCAAGGAATTTAAAGAAAAACATGTACGCGATGATTAAAATGACAGGCAGATAATACCTCTGAAGAATCGTCTCGCAGGC
>MGRI01000065.1:0-22838 GCA_001798105.1 Deltaproteobacteria bacterium RIFCSPHIGHO2_02_FULL_40_11 | reverse complement strand
CCGCTGGAGCGGGCCGACGACCGGTTCTGAAGAGGTATTATCTGCCTGTCATTTTAGATTCCCCCATGTTTTCCCAACTTTTATCTCGACTGTAATCGGCACAGAAAGTTTCAATGCCTGCTCCATTTTCTCTTTTACAAGTGCTTTCATCTCTTCAAGTTCCGATTTTTCAACTTCAAACACCAATTCATCATGCACCTGTAAAAGCATGCAGCTGTGAAGTTTTTTCTTTTCAATTTCGTTTTGAATCTGAATCATCGCAATTTTAATCATATCGGCAGCTGTTCCCTGTAAAGGCGTATTCACAGCCATGCGTTCGCCAAAAGATTTTAAGTGCGGATTCGCACTGTGAAGTTCCGGCAAAGCTCTTTTTCGTCCCAATAGGGTTTCAACATACCCTTGTGCGTGGGCCTTTTGAATGGTTTCTTCGATAAATTTTTGAACGCCCTGGTATCTTTTGAAATACCGTTCGATGTATTCTTTTGCTGTGTCCACAGAAATCCCAAGTTGCCGGGCCAAGCCGAACGCAGACAGCCCATAAATCAAGCCAAAATTAATGGCTTTGGCTTGCCTGCGCATTTCAGGGGAAACCATTTTTTCAAACACGCCAAAAACTTCAGAGGCCGTTTGGGTATGAATATCCAAGTTTTTTTGAAATGCCTCTTGGAGTGCTGCGTCTTGACTCATATGGGCCAAGAGCCGAAGCTCCACTTGGGAATAATCTGCCGCCAAAAGCACAGTTCCTTTTCGGGCCACAAAAGCCTCTCGAATTTTTGCCCCCCACTCAGACCGAATGGGAATATTTTGTAAATTAGGATCACTGGAAGAAAGCCTTCCTGTTTCTGCAATGGTTTGGTTAAACGACGTATGCACCCTTTGTGTTTTTGGATCTGAAAGCTCTAAAAGCGAATCCACATAGGTGGACTTCATCTTAGCCATTTCACGATACGTTAAAATAAGATCGGGAAGCGGATGGCGTTCGGCCAATTTTTTTAAAACAGCTTCATTGGTAGAGCGTCCTGTTTTTGTTTTTTTAAAAATAGGAAGTCCCAGCTTACCAAATAAGATTTCAGAAAGTTGTTTGGGAGATTGAATATTAAATTCCCCCCCTGCACTTTCATAAATTTCTTTTTGAATGGTTTTTAATTTTTGGTCTAATTCTTTAGAAAGTATCTCAAGATAAGACCTGTTTACTTGAATGCCTTCAAATTCCATTTTTGCCAAAACACTGACCAAGGGCATTTCAATGTCTTGGTAGAGTTTTAAAAGTTTTTTTTCTTTTTCAAGCTCTTTTTGAAAATACTGAACCAGACGATACGTTACATCGGCATCTTCGCCTGCGTATTCCGTAGCTTTCTCAATTGAAACATCTGCAAAATTTTGTCCTTTTTCCAGATTTTTTGTGACTTCTTTATATGAAATCATGGGGTGATGCATGTACTTTAAACTGAGATGGTCCAAATTATGGGGCTCGGCTGGATTTAAAAGATAAGAAGAGATCATGGAATCTTGTGCACTGTTTTGAAGCCAAATGCCGTTGCTTGCCAAAACAAGCATATCGTATTTAATATTTTGCCCCCATTTTTGAATTTTGGGATCTTCTAAAATGGGTTTTATTTTTTTTAAAACGTCTTTGGCGTTGAGTTGCACCCCTTGTATGTGCCCGATCGGGACATACACAGTCTTGTGCGACTTCCCTTCCGCATACGCAAAAGAAAAGCCCACGATTTTTGCCTGACGCGTATCTAAAGACGTGGTCTCCAGATCGATTACAAAATGCGAAGCTGATTTTAAATCTTTTAAAAGCCCCTCAAACGATGCTTCATCTTGAATGCAGGTATAGTTCCTTTGAATCTCTGATTTTTCTTCAAGTTTTTTACTTTTTAGCCCCAGGTCTTGAATGAGCTTTTTAAATTCTAACTCAGAAAATAAATCCACCAGCGCTTCTTCATTCCAAGGCTTGTGTTTTAAATCTGAAAGATGAAATGTCATTGGAACGTTTAATTCTAATGTCACTAATTTTTTACTTAAAAGTGCTTGGGCTTCAAATTTTTCCAGATTTTCTTTTTGCTTTCCTTTCAATTGCTCCGTATTTTTTAAAATATTTTCAATGGTTCCAAATTTTTGAACCAACGTGGCTGCCGTTTTAAAGCCGATGCCAGGAACGCCTGGCACATTATCCGAACTATCGCCTGCCAATCCTAAAATATCCACTACATGTTCTGGCCCCACCCCAAATTTGTCTTTTACTTCTTTTTTCCCAAACGTTCGGTCTCGCATGGTATCAATCATTGTGACGTTGTCCGAAACCAGCTGCATCAAATCTTTATCTGCAGAAATAATTTCGATTTTTAAATTTTCATCTTTGAATCGATGACACACGGTTCCAATAATATCATCTGCCTCAAACCCGGGTTTTTGAAGGGCGGTAATCTCAAAGGCGCGCGTCACGTTTTGAATGTAAGGCAATTGTTCAACCAAATCACTGGGCATTTCCTCTCGGTTGGCTTTGTATTCTTTATAGATTTCCGAGCGAAAGGTTTCCTTGTCGGAATCAAAGACCATGGCCACATAGTCTGGTTTTATGTCTCTTAAAACCTTCATCAGCATGGTGGTAAATCCATAGATGGCATTCACATGCAAGCCCTTGGATGTCGTTAGCGGACGAATGGCAAAAAAGGCTCTGTAAAAGGAAGAACTTCCATCAATGAGGCAGAGTTTTAGAGGGGGTTGAGACGTCATCTCAAAAGTTGCGCGGCTTTTTTAGCAAAATAGGTAATGATAAAATCACATCCTGCGCGTTTCATAGATTGTAAACTTTCCATCATCACTTGATCTCCATCGATCCACCCTTTTTGGTGGGCTGCGCAAATCATGGCATATTCACCACTGACACTATAGGCCGCAATGGGAACATTGGTTAACTCTCGAATACGACAAATAATATCTAAATAACTCAAAGCAGGCTTTACCATAATAATATCTGCCCCTTCTTGTAAATCTCTTTCAATCGCTCTAAGTGCTTCTCTTTGATTTGCCGGATCCATTTGATAGGTTTTTCGATCTGAAAACTGAGGGCTGGAATCTTGCGCATCGCGAAAAGGGCCATAAAAAGAAGAGGCGTACTTTGCCGCATAAGACATAATGGGTAAGTTTGAAAATCCATGGTCATCCAAAGCCATTCGAATCACACCAATTCTGCCATCCATCATATCCGATGGCGCAATAAGATCCGCACCAGCTTCTGCATGCGAGAGTGCCACTTTTGCCAAAAGCTCACAGGTTGCATCATTTAAAATTTGAGGTGATGCACTTTTATCCACAACGCCACAATGCCCGTGGGTCATATAGGCACATAAGCAAACGTCTGTGGCGACAGTTACTTTTAAAAGTTGTGATTTGATCTCACGAACAGCATTTTGAACAACGCCATCTTTGGCATAGGCTTCGGACCCTTGGGTGTCTTTTGTTTCTGGAACACCAAATAGCAAAACCCCTGGGATCTTAAGTTCCGCAATCGTTTGTACTTCGCGGACCACCTGATCCACCGACAATTGAAAAATCCCGGGCATCGATGGAATTTCACGCCGAATATTTCGCCCCGGCACCACAAAAATGGGCATCATCAAATTGTTTACAGAAAGCTGCGTTTCGCGCACAAGCCGACGGAGCGGTTCTTGCGACCGTAAACGTCTTAAACGGGTCTCCAATAAAATTTCCATTTTTATTCTAAAGTTCTCGACTGAGGGTATTCACAAAAGAGGGGATAGTAAACTCTGAAGGCCTCACACGAACCCTCAATCCACAATTTTCAACAGCTTGCGCCGTTACATCACCCAAGGTTGCAATTGTCAAGAGTTCAATATGTTGTTTTAAATCCCGCTGCACATAAGGCGAAAGCATGGCGACAAAATTTTCAACCGTAGAGGGACTGGTAAACGTCACCGCATCAATTCTCTCCTCACAAATGTATTTTAAAAGTTGCTCAGAGTTATGCATGGGCACAATGGTTTTGTACAAAGGTAAGGTCTCCACCAAGGCTCCTTTTTTCTGAAGCGCTTCATGGAAAACGGTTCTGCCATCTACGGCCGATAAAACCAAAAATCGCTTGCCTGCAATTTTTCCTTTAAAAGACCCTGCCAATTTTTCAGATTTATACACGGCTGGGGTTAAATGAACTCTAATTTTATATTGCTTCAGCGTCTCCCGGGTTGTTTTTCCAATGGCTGCAATACGACACCCTTTTAAGTTTCTTTTACTGAGCTTTTGTTCTTTTAAACGATCAAAAAAGAATTGCACTGCATTTTGACTCATAAAAACAAGCCAATCATATTCTTGAATGTTTTTAAGTTTGGGAAGATCTTCTTTCGCTGTATAGGAAATCACTTCGATGGTGGGGCATTCTAAAACCGTCGCCCCTTTTTGACGCAATAAATTTGAAAATTTTGTCGATTGATGTTTCGCTTGTGTAACTAAAATTGTTCTCCCTTTGAGAGGAAGTCTTTTACTCTTAGATATTTTTGAACCCACGCTCGATACTCCTTAAAATTTCTCTACCACCTTCGTTTAAAATCTTTTCACACACATCTGAAATTGTTTTTTCGCCCTCGCTGATCTTGCCCTTACCTTTATGTTTTAAAATAACCTGTGTGTCAAGACTCCCGATAAACGTTTCGAAAGAAAAATCTTGACTTGAACAAAAAACTTTCGCGCCGAGCGGCAATAAACACCCACCATTCATTTTTTTTAAAAAAATTCTTTCTAAAAAAACTTCGTTGTATGTTTTTTCATCATTTAAACGTAAAATTTTATCTTTTACTTTTTTGTCATCTTTCCGAATTTCAATACCGATCGCACCTTGACCCACCGCTGGCACAAAATTTAAGCTTTGGCGAATTTCTTGTTCCAAATTGAGGCGCTTTAATCCGCAAGTTGCCATGACCATCGCATCCATTTCCCCTGCTTTTAATTTTTTTAAACGTGTATCCACGTTGCCTCTTAAATCGCACACGTCAACATTTGGATTCCGCTCTAAAATTTGGACGTGTCTACGCAAACTGGAACTTCCGATGCGGCTTCCTTTCGGCATGTCTTCAAGTCTTTCGTATGTGACACTTAAAAAGGCATCAGAGGCATCTTCTCGCTTTAAAATGCTTGCAATTTCAAGGGCTGGGGGAATATCTGTCGGAACGTCTTTCATGCTGTGCACCGCCAAATCGATGCTGTTAGAGAGTAACGCTTCTTCAATTTCTTTGACAAAAACACCCTTCCCCCCAAACTTATAAATTTTTTCAGTGTGAAGTTTGTCTCCTGAAGTTTGGATTTTTTGAATTTCAATCTGAAGACTCGGGAAATGGCTTAAAAGAAGTGTTTTTACAATTTCACTTTGTGCGATCGCTAGACGACTGCCACGACTTCCAATGATCAAACGATCTTTCATGGTGAAATTTTAAAAAGTTGTTTTAAGGTTTCTAAAAACCCATGGTCTTGATGATGCGAAGATGCTTTAATTTGCGTTAAAGGATCATGTAAAAGTTTTTTTGAAAATCGAGAAAAAGATTTTTCAATCACTTGAATATCTTGCGCCGTTAAATGCAAAAGTTTTTTTTGAAGCACACCCATTTCCTCTTCGTGAATATTTTCTATTTTTTCACGCAAGCGCTTCAGCGTAGGAGCGAAATTAAGTTTTTCTAAATTTGGATAAAAAAGATCGACTTCTTCTAAAATTATTTTTTCTGCTTTCAAAGCTTCTTCTTTTCGCATTTCAGAATTTTGGCGCACCAAGATTTCTAAATCGTCAATGTCATATAGGTAAATATTGTCGAGTCGATTGACCATTGGGTCAATATTTCTGGGCACAGAAATATCGATACAAAAGATGGGTTTGTTTTTTCGCTGTTTCAAAGCCTCTTGTAACATCTCGGACGTCACCAAGTAAGAAGCTGCACCCGTTGAAGCCAAGATCATGTCCACTTTATCTAAAATGCTGGGGAACTGGTCGAGGGGGAGATATTTAAACCCCTCTTCTTTTTGCGTCGAGCGATTCGAGACGTAAAACTGCGTAACCCCTTTCGCACGTAAATGTTCCACCATAATACGCGCCATTTCACCTGCGCCTAAAATTAAAATAATTTTATCTTCGAGGGTTTGAAATATTTTTTGAGTCAAATCAATGGCCACCGAAGCAATCGAAATCGGATGTTGCCCTACGCCTGTTTCCGACCGAACGCGCTTGGCGACCTGAAATGCCTTCTGATACACACGGTGAAGCTTGGGACCCAAAAGGCCCAATTCATGTGACTTTTGGTACGCCGATTTCATTTGGCCTAAAATTTCTGCTTCTCCAACCACCATCGAATCCAAGCTGGATGCTACACGAAACATATGACGAATGGCATCGGCCTTGTCATACATATAAAGATAGGGTGACAAATCCTCATCGCTTGCCCCTGAGATCCACTGATGTATTTGGCTTCGGACCTGGGGGGCCCCCACGGTGTGAAGCTCAACCCGATTACAGGTGGATAAAAAACATCCCTCTTCCACCCCCAATTCACGAAACTTATTTTTAAAATCTGCAGGATCTAAAGCATGAAATTTTTCACGTAACTCGACGGGCGTTTTGTGATGATTCATTCCTACAACGTAGACACTCATTAAAACCACCCGTGTTTGCCTGGGAAAATAATCGAAACGCCAACCATCCAAAAGAAAAGCACAAACGAAAACCCCACCAAAGAATACAACGCAGCCTTCCTGCCCCGAAGGCCTGTCTTCAGACGAAAAAATAAAATCAGTGCGTAAATTCCCCACCCCGATCCTGTCCAAAGTTGCTCGGGCCGCCACGTAAGTTGCCAATTTTGAGGGATGACAAACCAGCCCACCCCGACACCGATCGTAAAGAAAAGAAACCCTAAAGAAAGGATGTGTGTGTGTTTTTTATCTAATTTTTCTAAGGAAGGTAGACGATTCCAGAGAAGTTTACGATGTTTAATTTGATGCTCTTGAAAAAGATACAGGAGGCTTACAATCGAAGCCAGCGTTAAAAATAAAAGTCCTGCGACAGAAAAAAGGATGTGAATGTTCAGCCATCCAGGCATGTTTAATCCTTTGGATAAAATGGATACCGATCATCAAAACAAGCGGTACAATATTTCTTTTGATCTTTGAACACAGATAACATTCCTTCAATGGATAAGTACCCTAAGGTATCGGCTCCAATAAATTTTCGAATACTTTCGATATTGTTCTTGGAAGCAATTAACTCCGACTTTGTGGGCGTGTCAATGCCGTAATAACATGGACCAATGGTCGGCGGCGCCGAAATACGCACATGCACTTCTTTGGCGCCATTTTGCCTTAAAAGCTGCACAATTTTTTTAGACGTCGTCCCCCGCACAATGGAATCGTCCACCAAAACGATGGATTTTCCCTCTAAAATAGAACGGATCGGATTCAATTTAATTTTTACGCCAAAATTTCGAATGGCTTGCTCGGGCTCAATAAAGGTTCGCCCCACATAATGGTTTCGAATAATCCCCATTTGAAAGGGAATCCCTGAGCTTTCAGCATACCCCACCGCTGCCGGCACTCCGGAATCTGGCACGGGGACAACAATATCGGCTGTAGCGGGTTGTTCTTGGGACAACTTTTTCCCCATCAATGTTCGCACCTGATACACATTTTCGTTAAACAAAAAACTATCGGGTCTGGCAAAGTAAATATGTTCAAACACACATTGTTTCGTGGGTTTGGGCTCAAAAGGTTTTTGGCTTTTCATGCCGTCAGAAGAAACGCTGATCATTTCGCCCGGTTCCACTTCTCTGATCAATTTTGCATCGATGAGATCAAAGGCGGAAGTTTCGGAGGCAAATACATGGCAAGCGTCATTCCCGTCAAATGCCCCCAAAACCAAAGGGCGAAATCCATAGGGATCGCGAACGGCAATGAGTTTGTCTTGCGTTAAAAATAAAAAACAATAAGCCCCTTCCACTTGTTTTAGGGCTTCAATGATTCTTTCTTCCAGTGTCTGTAAACGAGACTTTGCAATGAGATGTAAAACAATTTCTGTGTCAGACGTGGTTTGAAAAATACTGCCTTGTTTCTCAAGTTGTTTTTTTAAATAAACGGCATTCGTTAAATTGCCATTGTGGGCAATACTGAGCGGCCCTTGTTCGTATTGAATCAGAAGGGGTTGAATATTTTTAAGTCGATCATCGCCTGCTGTAGAATACCGGACATGTCCAATGGCATGATGGCCTTTGAGGCGTTTGAGGCGCCCGACGTGAAACACATCGCTCACCAGCCCATGCTTTCTTTCTTGATAAAGTTTTTTACCATCCGAAGAAACAATGCCAGCACCTTCCTGGCCCCGATGTTGAAGCGCATAAAGTCCCAGGTAGGTAAGATTGGCGGCTTCGGGATGATGAAAAATCCCAAATACGCCACATTCGTGTTTTAAGCTGGATTTAAATTCCGTTGTTACAAAAGAACCAGGTGTATTCATGCGCTTCATGGCTCGCAGGCGGCGTGTCTTGCGACACGGCGCCTGCTGCGCTTTACTTCCGCGCATTGAATACACCTGGTTCTTTTCTTTCATTTTATTTAAACCCTGCTTCAAAAGCATTCTCCCACATCATCTTCGTCTCTTTAAGGGGTAACTGAATGTCTGAATTCACCTGAATTTTGGCGGGGTGGGTGCATCCAATTTTCTGATATGGCACTTTAACATGTTTTAATAAGTTTTCAAGATCACTCACTTTTTTAGGATCCACGCTAACCACATACCGCGATGGACTTTCACCAAAATAAAGCACCTCTTTGGGGATATCTTTTTCGTAGGAGACCTCAAATCCAACATCATTTTGGAAGGCACTTTCTAAAAGTGCCACCAAAAGCCCCCCATCTGAAATGTCATGACAAGATGCAAGAAGCCCCTTTTCAATCGCTTCTCGGACTACGGTTTGGACTTTCTTTTCAAACGCCAAGTCTAACTTCGGAAGACAGGTGCCCAGCTCTCCATAAAAGAAATTCAAATATTCGCTGCCATCTAAAGACAGGTCATGTGGGGTGTCTTTGCTTTCTCCAATGAGATAAATTTCATCGCTCAAGTTTTGAAACCCAATCCCCACTCTTTTTTCGATATTTGAAATCAGCCCCACCATGCCAATGGTTGGCGTTGGGAAAACCGCCTGACTATTTGTTTCATTATAGAGACTCACGTTGCCACTTACGACGGGCGTTTCAAAAACCTGGCAGGCTTCTGCCAACCCTTCGACGGCTTCTTTAAATTGCCACATGATTTCAGGTTTTTCGGGATTTCCAAAATTCAAGCAATCGGTCACGGCCAAAGGGGTAGCTCCCACAGCAGATATATTCCTGGCGGCTTCAGCAATGGCATACTGCGCTCCCATCCTTGGATTGATTTGACATAGCCTTGCGTTGCAATCTGTGGTGATGGCAATGCCTTTTTTCGTCCCCTCTATTCTGACCATTGCTGCATCGCCCCCTGGAAGCATGACCGTATTGGTTCGCACCTGATGATCGTATTGACGATACACCCATTTACGGGAGCACAAATTTGGGGAGGAAACAAATTTTATGAGAAGCTCATGCCATCCTCCCAAACGACCTCCGACAGGCTTCTTCAAGGAATCATCCAAATGTTCAGGGGAATTGTATGGCCTTTCATACACAGGCGCTTCGTCTGTCAGAGCCTTCACTGGAATATCGCAAACTTCTTCTCCATGAAACTTCACCCGAAATTTCCCATCCTCTGTCACCACGCCAATCACACAGGCATCGAGTTCCCACTTATGAAAAATTTGGATGGCCTCCTTTTCAAATCCTTTTTTTACCACCAAAAGCATGCGTTCTTGTGACTCAGACAATAAAAAATCATACGGCGTCATGTTTTCTTCCCGGGCGGGAACTTGACTCAAATCGAGTTCAATCCCATTTCCAGCTCTGGATGCCATTTCCACAGAAGAACTTGTGAGCCCCGCGGCCCCCATGTCTTGAATCCCAACCAAGTAATCTTTTTGCATGAGCTCCAAACAAGCTTCCAACAAAAGCTTTTCGCAAAAAGGATCGCCCACTTGAACTGTAGGCTTTTTACTTTCTGCCGTATCGTCAAATTCTTGCGAGGCCATCGTAGCCCCATGAATGCCGTCTCGCCCTGTTTTAGAGCCTGCATAGATCACAGGATTTCCTTTCCCTTCGGCTCTACCCAAAAAGATTTTGTCACGATCAGAAATCCCCAAACAAAAGGCATTCACCAAGGGATTTAAATTATAGGACGCATCAAAAAAAACTTCGCCCCCCACCGTGGGACACCCAAAGGGATTGCCATAGCCTCCAATGCCACTTACGACCCCTTCCACCAAATGCTTTGTTTTTGCATGCGTAGGTGAACCAAACCGAAGTGAATTTAAAAGCGCAATGGGCCTGGCCCCCATGGTAAAGACATCCCGTAAAATGCCCCCCACCCCGGTTGCCGCCCCCTGATAAGGCTCTATAAAGGAAGGATGGTTGTGACTTTCCATCTTAAAAACAACGACTTTGCCATCTCCAATATCCACCACCCCAGCATTTTCCCCCGGGCCTTGCACCACATGCGGCCCAGAAGTGGGGAATTTCCGTAAATGCACCCTGGAACTTTTATACGAACAATGCTCCGACCACATGACAGAAAACACACCCAATTCCGTAAGATTGGGCGTCCGCCCTAAAAGCTTTAAAATTTTTTGATATTCGTCGGGCGTTAGCCCATGGGCTTTCACACTATCTTTTGAAATCTCAGTATTTGGCATGATTTTCAGAAAAGTCTAGTGGAAGTACGTAGGAAAATCAAATTAAAGCCTAATGGCTTCAATAATATTTTTCGCCTATGGAGAGAGTTCAGTAAATTCGCTTGTATCGTTTGTCTGTTGAAACGCGTCCTTCCACGCTGACATGCCATATGATGAATTATGAACTGTCTGCAGCAACATGAGATCCCCGCGTCGATAAAAAATGTGATTTTTATCGGACAGAAGCTTTCTTCCAAAAACCGTTTTCATACATCGTCCATAATCAAAATCACCAGTAAGATCTAGACAATACACATATTGTCTAGAAGCATTCTTTGCGGTTGGATCCAATTGATGATCGTAAAAAAACATTTTACCTGGTGTTAAAGTAACTGTATTTTCTAAAACCTCATATTGTATGTTTTCTTTTAACCGTAAGAAAATAACATTATTCACATCTGTCAAAAAATTGTTTTTGAGAACACGTTTTCCTCGACTCCAATCGTTATCATATAAAACAGAATCTGTTACAGAATTAAAACAATTGTTCTCCAATCGAATTTCTCCACGCTGGAGATGGGCTTGTCCGAAATTATCAACATCATGAAGATTAATACCGTAACTCACATTTTCAAATCTGTTATTTTGGATTTGGTAAAAAATGGGGTAAGCGGGATCTTGCTGCGTTTCACCTCGAGGGACAATTTTTGTATTCCATCTTAAATCTGGATGCTTAACAACTATGGCAGAACCAATTTCAACTCCAAAAGTTGTCGTTGGTGTTTGACCACTGGTTGCAGAAAGAATGCGACGCCCCAAAATAAATCCATGAATTTTTACTTTTTGAACATTGATAAAAGACAGAATAGGGCCAGATACGTTACGCGTTAATTTGGGTTGAAATCCATCTCTAGCACGTAAAATAAGCGCGGGCTGAGACTTCCCTCCTTGAGATGCAACCTTTGGTATTGGAAATTTTACTGGATATTTCTCTGCATATTTACTTAACTGGCAATCACCGGGATCACACATCGAATATTCTTCACCATCTTGCACTTCAATTATCAGTTCGTCATAATTAAAAATATTCTCTTCCATTGATGCAACATGAAGCATTGCGTTCCGAAACTCTGAAAAACGCTGTGGACACTCCCCCGCTGAAAGGCCTTGTCGAATATTTTTGGCTACTAAAAATATATTCTGGGGATCCTGATCGCATGATTTTTCTGTATAATGATGTACTGATTGGCCTGGGGCAGGTAATTTGGGAACATCTTGACAAGCAGAAATCGCTGCTACAGGCGGAGGCTTTATAATATCGGGTTCATCAATGGGGAGAACATGTTCTTCTTCGCTGGAATCTGCTTGGCTTTGTGTTACCGGCTGAGGTAATCTATTATCCTCTTTTCCGCAAGATGAGATCCACATGCTTACAAAAAAAATAAACCCCGCCGTTGCATACTTTAAAACAACACCATATTTCATATGTTTTTTTCCCATTTTATTTTTTTTTGTTTTACAATACGGAAAACTGCTTTATTCCACACACGTTCAACTCATGCTTTAATTATACTTAAAAAAAGAAATCCAACAAGGCGCTTTTAGTATTAAACTTAGATTAAAATTTCATAAAATTATGCACATCATTTTTATTCTTGATTTTCTTGTTTTGATCTCTAGACAAGCTCCCAAACACAGAGTATTTCTATTTCAAACGCAGTGATGAAATATATTATTTTAATACTTTTGATTTTAACCGTATGGCTCAGGATGCAAGACATTTTTGGCGAAGAGCCCTGGTCGATTTCTAAACGCCACCCCACGCTCAATGAAACTTTATCGATCCAAAACCTGAGCCCCATTTCCGCCTTTGATTACGGATTTCATGCCTGGACGCATTTTTTAACCCGCGCAGATGGCGCCCGGTGTGGCATGTACCCGACGTGTTCGCACTATGGTTTTCAAGCGCTTCAAAAGCATGGCCCCCTTTTAGGCGGCTGGATGGCAACTGACAGATTCATGCGAGACCATGGCAGATCGCCTGAGCTTTACACATGGATTCAAAAATTTGGGAAAACCTATTTGAGTGACTCTGTCTCTGATAATGACTTTTGGATTTCGCCATGATGCGTTTTATTTTTTTTGTATTTTTACTAACACTCCCACTTGAAGCAACACAAATCCCCAAAGGCATTCTTGGTTTTGGAAACGCGCTTTTCAAAGAGCAAGACTACTATCGGGCCATTACAGAATATAAACGGTTTTTACACATGTACCCCACCCATCCCCAGAAAAATGCGGTGGAATTTCAAATGGGCTATAGCTACTTAAAAGGCCAAAAGCCAGACGCAGCACTTCCCTATTTTCAAAAGCTTGCCACGCAATTCCCCTTAAAACGCATTGGTCAAGACGCCCAATTTGCACTTGCGCAAACGTTGTTTGAATCAAAACAATACGATTTTGCCATTGGTGAATGGAGAACATTTCAAACACAGTTTCCCAAGCATCCCCTTTCGGATGCGGCCGCTTATCAAATGGCCTGGGCTTATTTTCTTCAGGAAAAAATACAGGAGGCGAAACAAGAACTGATCTCTAACCGCCATCCTAAAACTTTAGCTTTTTCTCAGGAAATCAATCAATGGCAAAATCTTCCCTCTCGTCCCCCTTTTTTGGCGGGCACATTTTCTGCGATGCTTCCAGGCCTGGGGCAATGGTACGTGGGGCGGTTTTGGGACGGCATGGCAGCATTGGTTGTAAACGGCATGTTTGGCTATGGAATTTATAGAACCTGGGTCAATGAATACTATGTTTCTTTTGGGATTCTCACCTTTTTGGCCTCTGGCTTTTACGGCGGGAATATTTATTCGGCCGTAAATTCCGCCCACAAATATAATCAAAATATTAAAAACACAAATTGGCAACGACTTCAAAATCAATATGGACTAAACCTCAATTGGACAGGGACGGCGCTTACCGTTTCTTGGGAGTAAAAATGCGTCGTATTCAAGTTCAGGTTAAACCCAACGCAAAACATGAAAAAATAGAAAAAATCTCTGAAACAGAGTTTAAAGTTTGGGTCAAAGCCCCGCCCAAGGAAAACAAAGCCAACCAGGCTGTCATCCAAGCCCTTGCCTTGTATTTTAAAGTTCCACAATCTCACATTTCTTTACTGCGTGGAACAAAGGGAAAAGTAAAGCTGTTTGAGATTCCTTAAAGCTTAGGTTTCCACCGCTCACTTCCGATAAGATGAAAGATGAGAAAAGTCATTTTATGGGTGTGTGTATGGAGCCTGCTTCCTTTCCCGGCTTGGGCGAAAAATGAAGCAAGCTTATATGAAGATTTAGGTGCCCCATCGATTGAAACAAAAATTTCTGCACTTGAAGAAATTGAAAAACAAGGGCTCGCCAGCAACCGCATTCAAGAATCGTTGGTTTATCTTGCGCTATATACAGAGGATCAAAAACTGAAAGCGGCTGCAACATCTGCACTGAGCTCTTTATCAAGACGCTACTACCTTTATAAAGCCCACAACAAATTGGTTGAGGCCGTACTTATAGACAATAGCCAAAATATTCGAAAAGACGCCCTTAATATTTTAAGCTTAAGAGAAAATTGGGCGAAACATGCCACACAGAAATTTCAAGAAGCTGCAGTCTTTGATGTCAATCGAGACGTTCGAAGCAATGCTGCAGAAGCTGTAACAGTCGTCTCTGGATATCAAACCCAGGCAATTCAACGCTGGCAAGCCATTGTCAAAAATTCTTGGGGCGTATATCATCCAAAAACACAAATTCATGCGATTGAAGCACTTTCAAAAATGCCTGCCGACAGAGGCTCAACCATTGTGCCAACACTCTTAAACGCACTTCAAGATAAAGGTCATGATGTACGTGAAACTTCGTACATTGCACTTCAAAGCTTCCCAAAGCAGGCCTCGCAAATTATTCCAAAGCTGATTGAAAATTATAAAAAACCTTTAACCTCGATTCGAGCGAATTATTGGCCAGCATCTGAAAAAATGGCCCTTTTGAGCACATTGGGGAAATTTGGAATATCCGAGGCAGCGTCCCTGGAAAAATTTGGAGCACCCGAAACTTCCTTAGACTCTTTTTTCTTAGAGGAATTTCGGGCCGAATTAGAACGATATAAAACAGGGCATGATTCATACATTCTTGAAAATATGCTCGTCACGATTGAAAACATGAAATTAAAATCTGCACTTCCAGAAATTTCTTGGATTGCGCTTCATGCAGAAAACCCCTATGTAAGAGAAAAAGCACTCTCTGCTTATGAAAATATTCTTGCATCCCGAGCCCCCGAAGAATTTCCGTTTGAACCCAGCATCTCGGCTCTCACCGCACCTTCCCACCAAAATACAAATTTATGTCAAACCCTGTGCAAGGTTTTAGAAAATATACAAAATCTGTCACAAAATTTGAACCGCAGTAATATATGGCACGAGCCAACTTGGGATGCGGCAATGGAAGGCTTATCTGGACTATACATCTCCAAAGTCTCTTCCTTTTGTGAAGGCGCAGATACGCTCCTCAATGACTTAATCATAAGACTGACCCAAAGCACGCAAGATCAAGCTGAAACATGCGCAAACCCACCCCATACTTTTCAAGATCTTCAAAAAAATGTTCACGCTTTAATAGATACGTCAACGCATACGTTGCAAGTCGCCTCAGACGTTTACGCAAAACAATTTTTCACACTCCTATTTCGAGATATTTTGGTTCGAAAACCAAATCTCCCCTTCGGACAACGTGAAAAAATAAATCGACTTCGTATGGAAATGGAAAGGCACCTAAAACGAGATCTCGACAGAGCGCGCCAATATCCCTCTGGTCTAGTAGGAGGTAGCTTATTTAATACCTATGCCATAGCAACATCCATGATTGCACTTCCAAATTCACAAATTGACACAAACAACATTTATTTTTTAAAAGAAGCCATAGACTCCAGGAATCCTTTGAATATTGCTTATGATCCACAAGAACCAAAACGAAATGAAAGGGCATCCGCAGCCAGAGCCGTTCCTGTTCATCTGGCTTTGTATTTAAACGCCGAATCTCCAGAATCGGCCCAAACCCAAAAAGAAATTTTAAAACGCTCTTTAAGAAATTACATTCAAAACTTACCATCTATGATGGTTCATTTAAGACGCGACAAAACACATTTGCCGCCAGATGCCTTGGCCCCCTATTATCTTTTTTCAACCATTCCCTATGCCACCGCCGCCACCCGAATGCTCCTTGAAAATGCAACCCCCGAAGAAAAAACCGAGCTTCAAAGCATTCAATCTGAATTAAAATCTGCACTCATGTCTTTGATTCAAGAAGACGGAACATTTTATACTCCGGAATATCAAGCTTCGGAATATTATGTAAATCCTCTCTTCGGACTTGCCTTAATCCCCTTGGCAGAAGAATGCGTACAACCGTCAGAAATGCCCTCAGCCCCCGCCGCTTTCAATTTTCATGGAATTTTAGATTAAGACATCATCGACTCAAAAAGCGCTCTGCCATCTTCGCCGCCAAGAACATCTTCACACACGCGCTCTGGATGCGGCATGAGGCCTAAGACATTTCCTGCTTCGTTGCAAATGCCCGCAATGTCATCGACTGAACCATTGGGATTTTGGGTATAGCGAAAAAGAATTTGGTCTTGGTCTTGAAGTTTTTTAAGCCCTTCTGAATCGATAAAATAATTGCCATCGGCATGGGCAATGGGCATCGAAATTTTTTGATTTTTTGTATATCGGTTTGTAAATTTTGCGTTGGCGTTTGAAACTGAAAGTTCTACGGTGTCGCACATAAATTTTAAAGAGGTATTTCGAAGCAACGCGCCTGGCAAAAGCCCAGATTCCGTTAAGATTTGAAATCCATTACAAATACCTAAAACCAAGCCCCCTTTTTTGGAAAAAGATATGACTTCTTTCATCATGGGCGCTTGGGCCGCCATGGCACCCACTCTGAGATAATCGCCATAAGAAAATCCACCGGGTAAAATAACGGCATCTAAGCCTTTTAAATTTGTTTCTTTGTACCAAAGCGATTGTACGTCTTGATGAAAAAGTTCTTTTAAAACATAAATGCAGTCGTGATCACAATTCGAGCCTGGAAAAGTGACGACACCCCACTTCATATTTCCACCGAAGAAGTACACATGAAGATATATGTTTCTGATGGGCCCCTCCGCCCGGTGTAGATCCTCCCATCAAAAACAGTTATCTTCATGTGTACTTTTTTCCTGTTAAATATGAAACGAGTAATTCTCAATCACAGTATTTGCCAGCAATCTCTCGCACATTTTTTGAATTTGTTTTTGGGCTTCTTCTTTTTTGAGTGTGTCTGAGAGCTGGACTTCAATATATTTCCCAACACGTACGTCTTTTACATCTTTAAACCCAAGATTTTCGAGTGATTTTTGGACGGTTTTTCCTTGCGGGTCTAAAACGGAAGGTTTGAGTGTAATATAGACTTTTACGAGCATATTAAATCACACACTTTTTGATACGATTCTTCGATTTTTCCCAAATCTCTTCGAAAGCGGTCTTTGTCGAGCTTTTCGCCCGTTGCAATTTCCCAAAGCCTGCATCCATCGGGTGAAATTTCGTCTGCCAGATACATGTTTCCAGAAGCATCCTTGCCATATTCTAATTTATAGTCCACAAGCTGAATGCCGCGCTGATGAAAAAACGTCACCAAAAGGTCATTAATTTTCCAGGTCAGTTTTTTCAGTGTTTCCATTTCCGAATCTGTCATCCAGCCAAAAGCAATAGGCGCTGTTTCAGAAATCATAGGATCATCCAAAGGATCGCTTTTATAGAAAAATTCTAAAATGGGTTTTTGAAGTTTCATCCCCTCTTCCAGCCCAAGCCTTTTTGCCAAAGACCCCGCCACCACATTTCGAATGACAACTTCTACGGGGAAAATCTTTAACTTTCGAACCACCATTTCTCGCTCACTGATTCGCTCTTTAAAATGGGTTGGAACGCCATTTTTTTCTAAATACCCAAACAAAACTTCAGACATTTTATTATTTAAAATACCTTTATTTTGAATGGTTCCTTTTTTCTTGGCATTAAACGCTGTGGCATCGTCTTTAAAGTATTGAATGAGAACATTCGGATCTTGCGTTTCATACAAGATCTTGGCTTTGCCTTCGTATATTTTTTTTCCTTTATTCATTTTGAAATACCCTCTGATAGATTTCATCCACATGTTTTAAATACTGTTTCGGATCAAAACAATTTTTAAGTTCTGTCTCTGTGAGCACTTCAGATATATTTTTATCTTCCTTTAAAAGCAAATAAAAGTCTTTTTTCTCCTCCCAAGACACCATGGCATGTTGCTGAATCCATTCATAGGCGGTTTGACGCTCCACGCCTTTTTCATTTAAAGCCAAGAGCACACGTTGGGAGTAAATCAGCCCATGCGTTTTATTTAAATTTTCGGTTACATTTTTTTCATGTACCACAAGATCCTCTAAAATTTTTGCTAATCTTGAAACCATAAAATCACATAAAATCGTACTGTCTGGCCCAATGACGCGCTCCACAGAAGAATGGCTAATATCTCTTTCATGCCAAAGGGCGATGTTTTCAAGGGAAGCTTGTGCATATGAACGAACCAATCTTGCAAGTCCTGTTATATTTTCTGACGCGATGGGGTTTTTCTTATGCGGCATGGCGGAACTTCCTTTTTGTCCTTTCGTAAAAGGTTCTTCCACTTCTAAAACTTCGGTGCGCTGAAGATGGCGAATTTCAAGTGCGATTTTTTCAAGGGAGCCTGCCAAAATGGCAAGTTGAGAAAAAACGTCTGCATGGCGATCTCGTTGAATGACCTGCGTTGTAATGGGATCCGGTTTCAGGCCTAATTTTTCACAAATTTTTGCCTCAATCTGGGGAGATAAATGCGCAAATGTGCCCACCGCGCCTGAAAACTTTCCAAAAGAAATACCTTCTTTGGCCTGTTCCAACCGATGGATATTGCGCTTCATTTCTGCATACCAAAGCGCAAATTTGAGGCCAAAAGAAGTAGGTTCGGCATGAATGCCATGCGACCTGCCTACAGATGTTAGGTTTTTATAATGATAAGCCTTTTCTTTTAAAACCGCCTGTAAACTATTGATTTCATCTAAGATATTTTGAAGTGCTTGCTTTAAGTTCAGCGCAAATGCCGTATCTAAAACATCGGAAGATGTTAGCCCATAATGCAGGTATTTCCCATTTTCACCTAAATTTTCAGATACGTTTGTAATAAAAGCAATGACATCGTGCTTTACTTTTTCTTCAAGTTTTAAAATTTCAGACACATCGAATTTTGCATTTTTAGAAATGTCTTGAAAAGCTTGCTTTGGAATCAAGCCTTTTTCAGCCAAAACCTCAAGATGGGCAAGCTCGACTTGAAGCCAAGTTTGGTATTTATTTTCCAGACTCCAAAGCCTGGCCATGTGTTTTCGTGTGTATCGATCGATCATAAAGTTGACATCTACTGTTTAAAAGGGCTAAAGTTTTATATCTCTTTTATGGCAAAAATGCAATTGAAGACAATAACTTACAAACACTCTGGCGTGCATATTGACTTGGCTCAAAAGCTGATTGATTCCCTAAAACCAGAAATTCAAAAAACAAATCGCCCTGGTGTTTTATCCTCCATTGGTGGATTTGGGGCTTTATTTGAATTGAACCTTAAAAAATATAAAAATCCAATTTTGGTTTCTTCTACAGATGGTGTGGGCACAAAACTCAAACTTTCCATTCAATTCCAAAACTATAAAACCATTGGCCAGGATCTTGTAGCCATGAATGTAAATGACATTTTAACCTTAGGGGCAGAACCTTTGTTTTTTTTGGATTATTTTGCAACGTCCAAACTCCATTTAAAAAGAGATCGAGATATTCTTTTGGGTATTGCGAAAGGCTGTAAAATCGCGGGCTCGGCACTCATTGGCGGCGAAACTGCTGAAATGCCAGGGCTTTATCGAAACCAAGATTATGACCTGGCTGGGTTTACGGTTGGCGTGGTTGAAAAAAATAAAATCATCGATGGCAAAAAAATCCGTTCTGGACATCAACTGATTGGCCTTGCTTCCAGTGGCTTACATAGCAATGGCTTTAGTTTGGTTCGAAAAGTGCTCTCCCAAAAAGATCTTTCAAAATGGAAAACACAGCTTCTCACCCCCACAAAAATTTATGTTCCTGTGGTTTTACCGCTTCTAAAAAAATTTCCCATTCATGGCATGGCCCATATCACAGGCGGCGGACTGACAGACAATATTCCGCGTGTCCTGCCAAAGGGATTGCACCTTCATATCGATGACACTGCCTGGCCCATGCCAGCTATTTTTAAAATGCTCCAACACAAAGCCCATCTTTCCCAAAAAGAAATGTTTCGCACGTTTAATTGCGGCATTGGCTATGTGCTCATTGTCCCAAAACATGCGGTGAATGCAATTTTGAAAGCTTTACAATCGAAAAAACAAAAAGCGTGGGTAATTGGGGAAGTTCAACATGCATAAAAAAACAAAATTAGGAGTTTTGGCTTCTGGAAAAGGCACCAATTTGGAAGCTATTTTAAAGGCCTGTAAAGGGAAAGACTACCCGGCTTATGTGGGCGTTGTGATTTCAGATCAAAAAGAGGCCCCGGCACTTCAAAAAGCAACCGCACAGGATGTTCCTGGCATTTTTATTGACCCCAAACTGTATGAAACAAGAGAAGCTTTTGACCAAATGCTTACGCTGACGTTAAAACAATACCAGGTGGATCTTGTGGTCCTGGCTGGGTTCATGCGAATTCTCTCGCCTGTCTTTATCCATGCCTTTCCTAAAAAAGCGATTAATATTCATCCAGCCCTGCTTCCCAAATATCCTGGACAGCACGCCGTTCAAGATGCGCTCAAAGCAGGAGAAAAAAAGACAGGGTGCACGGTACATTTTATCGATGAAGGCATCGACACCGGCCCCATCCTTGCGCAAGCAGAAGTTCCTATTTTAGAAAATGATACCGTCGAAAAATTACATGCACGGATTCAAAAAGAAGAACATGCGCTCTACCCAAAAGTCATTTCAGATTTAGCAAAAAAGATTTTTGAAAGATAAAATGTTAGAAAAGTTTTCAAAAGAAATTTTAGCTTTTATTCAAAAAGAAACGGGCGTTTCAATCGCCCCCACGAACATCGAACACACTCCGAATCTTGAAATGGGAGACTATGCCGTTGGATGTTTTGAGCTCTCAAAAAAACTTAAAAAAAATCCAGCGGAAACCGCGCGCGACTTGGCGCAAAAATTTTCTTCTCCCTTATTCGAAAAAGCCCAAGCACAAGGTCCTTACCTAAACTTTTTTGTAAAAAAAGACCTCTATCAATGTGAAATCTTAAAAGATGTTTTAAATCAAAAAGAGCGTTATGGAACCAAAAACATCGGCCAAGGGAAAAAAGTCGTTTTAGAATACTCTTCCCCTAATATTGCAAAACCCTTTCATGTGGGACATTTCAGAGCCACAAATCTTGGAAATGCGCTCAAAAATACGTATCAAGCCCTGGGTTATCAAACTGTCAGCATCAATTACCTGGGCGACTGGGGCACACAGTTTGGAAAATTGATTACGGCTTATAAAAAATGGGGAGACCCCCAACAGCTTAAAAAAGATCCTATCCCCTACCTCACATCGCTGTATGTGAAATTTCATGAAGAAGTCAAAACGGATACCACTTTGGAAGATGCGGCGAGAGCTTGGTTTCAAAAATGTGAAGCTCAAGATCCCGAAGCTTTGTCTTTATGGAAACAGTTTAAGGATCTTTCGCTTCAAGAATTTCAAAAGCTGTACTCGCAACTTAACATAACACTTGACGAGGTTAGCGGCGAAAGTCAATACAATGACCAGATTCAAAAAACCATCGATACGCTCAAAGCCAAGGGCCTCACTCAAAAAAGTGAAGGTGCATTGATTGTTGATTTAGAAAAAGACAAGCTTCCGCCTGCGTTGTTGCTGAAAACAGATGGGGCATCTTTATACCTCACCCGAGATATTGCCGCACTTTTAGACCGCTATGAAAGACTTGCGTTTGATCAAAAAATATATGTGGTTGGCATTCCGCAAACCCTTCATTTTAAACAGCTCTTTAAAATTATGGAACGCATGGAAAAAACCTGGGCCAAAAGCTGTCACCACGTTGCCTTTGGTACGATTCGCTTAAAAGACCAAGCCATGTCGACCCGTATGGGAACCGCCATTTTACTTGAAGATGTGCTTTCGAAAGCAAAAGCCAAGATTGCAAAAATTATTCAATCTAAAAATCCAAATTTAAAAAACCAAACAGAAACAGCCAAACGCGTCGCCCTCGGCGCTTTGATTTTTGCAGACTTTGGTTCCAAGCGTATGAAAGATGTGACGTTTGACTGGGATATTATCTTAAATCCAGAAGGCGATACGGGGCCCTACGTTCATTATACGTATGCCAGAGCTGCAAGTATTTTAAGAAAGGTGAAACAAGGCGAGATATTCAATCCGTCCACTTACAACACCCTGGCATCACCTGAAGAACAAGCCCTTTTTCGCATATTGGAACGGTATCCTAACACCCTAGAAGGTGTGGCCGGGGATTTTGAACCCTTTTACCTCTCAAGCTATCTCATTGAACTTTCAAAAGCATTTAATCGCTTCTATCATCATCACCGTGTGCTTCAGGCGGAGATGACGTTCCAAAAAAGTAGAATCTTGCTTACCCAAGCTACAAAGCAAGTGCTTGAAAATGGCCTTCGACTTTTGGGCGTTTTGCCTGTTTCTGAATTATAATTTTCTCATGCAATTTTAATTTTATTTTAATCTTTCTCCTCTTTTTTTATCAAAAATTCTAAGTATAATAAATATATAACCTGAACGTGTGTAGATATAAATGTGGAACGTTTTTTAAACATGAAGAATCCTTTTAAAAATTTATTTTTACAAAAGATCCCCGCTTTCGCGGGGATGACGCTCATTTTCTTTTTCGCTTTCCAGGGATGCGGCCCAGCAATCGAAAAACAAGAGAAAGAAGGCA
>MGRI01000064.1:720-6718 GCA_001798105.1 Deltaproteobacteria bacterium RIFCSPHIGHO2_02_FULL_40_11 | reverse complement strand
ATTGAATCTCATTTGCCGCCGCCTGGACAGAACCTCATGTTTTTTCAACACGGCGCCACGCTCCGCTTTACTTACGCAAATTAAATCTCCAGACAGCCCCAACCCTCATGCTTTCTCAACACCCCGAACACAAAGACATTTATGTCACAACCTCATAAATTCTAACCCCCTGATATTACAGATAAATTACTTTTTAAAAATAAACTTTGACAAATTTGTCACACCTGTGATATAAAAACACACCCTCTTGTTTCAGTAACCCATTTACCATTTAGGAAACCGCGTGGAAAAAATTGGCTCGTATGAAATCATTAAAGAAGTTGGCGAAGGGGCGCTCGCCATTGTTTACCAAGCCAAAGACCCAAAACTCAATCGACACGTTGCCCTCAAAGTCCTCCACCCTATTTTTTCAAAAAATAAAAAAAATCTAGATCGCCTGAGACAAGAAGCCCAAACGCTGGCTCAATTGGATCACCCCAATATTATTCGCATTTATGATTTCTTAGACACACCCGATTCCAAAGGCATTATTACAGAATTTGTAGAAGGGTTTACGCTGGCGCAGTTTTTAAAAGAAAACGAAACTATTCTACCCGAAATGGCCTGTAAAATTGTTTGTGAACTTCTTTCTGCCTTAGAACATGCGCATTCCAGGAAAATTATTCACCGGGATATTAAACCCGAAAACATTATTATTCATTTAAATGGCAGCATTAAACTTGCAGATTTTAGCATTGCAAAAATTTTAGATCAGCAAAGTTTAACTTTAACAGGACAACTCATTGGCTCCCCTTTTTATATTTCGCCAGAGCAGGCCAGTGGCCAAAGTGCAGACGAAAGAAGCGATTTATTTTCTTTAGGCATTTTATTTTATCGCATGGTCGTTGGAGAACTTCCTTTTTACGATGAAGACTCTGCTTCGCTCTTAAAAAAGATCTTAAATAAAAATCCAGCCTCAATGCCCTCTTCCATAAATCCAAAAATTCCACCCACCTTAGATAAAATTATCACCCAAGCGCTGGCAAAAAATAAAGAAGACAGATATCAAAAAGCCTGGGAAATGCGTTATGATATTTTAAAATACTTAAAAAAGAGTCGCCTCACCTTAGAAGAGCTTCAGCTTAAAGAATTTTTCCAGGATCCAAAGGCCTATTCAAAAACACTTCGAAAAAACTTATCTCAACATTATTGCACCCTGGGCCAAGAAGCTTTTCAAAGTAAAAAATTTATACACGCCAGTCAGCTTTGGAACAAAGCCCTGGAATATGACCCCCAAAACACATCTGTCTTAGCGCATCTTCAAACAAACCAAAGCCGAAAAACAAAATCGACGTGGCAAAAAACAATTTCTATTTTTGTGGTTGCGACAGCTATTTTATATCTTTATTTAAAACCCAAACCTTTAGAGCAATTGCCCCTAAAAGCACTTCCAGAACAAACCGTTCAGAAACCCGAAAAACAAAACATCATACCCCCGCCTGTACCCACCATCGTTTGGTCTTATTTAAAAATTAATAAGGAACCCAGCACAAAATTTTTACTCGACAATAAAGAAATTATTTTAGACCCCTCAGGCATTGTAAAACTTGAACCCGGATCCTATCGAATTACATTTCGAAAACCTGGGTTTAAAGACATCAATGCCACCGTCAAACTCAAAGCGGGGGAAACATCCACCATTAATATTGGGGAGGGCAACTAACATGGCATACCTGATTCAAATTTCAAAAGAAGGACAGTTTCAAGAACTGCCCCTTCAAAAAAAGATAACCACCTTGGGCGCAACCCAGGATGCGGACTTTATCTTTGATACAGCGCACAAAGATGCTTTTTATCAAATTATTCAAAGTGATGAGGGCTATCAAATTTTAGGCCTCACGCCCAAAGCATTGATTCAACACCAAGGTAAGAAAAAACAAAATTTAAGGCTTTCCACGTACGACTTTTTTGAAATTGATCAAAATAAATTTATTTTTTCAACCAAACGCGTTCAGGTTAAAAAAGAAGATGTAGAAGCCACAAATGCCTATGAGTCTTTTTATCAATTTAGTAAAACTTTATCTGAAACGCGGTCTTCAACGTCGATTCTAAAAAAGCTTTTGGATCTCGTCATCCAAGTTGCTCACGCACAAAAGGGATTTTTGGTGGCAGATGAAAACATTGTTGCTGCCAGAGGATGCCTCAAAAGCGATGTAGAAGAGTCGCTTACAGACTTAAGCAAAACCGTTTTCAAAAAGGTTCAGCAAACAAAATCTCCGGTTATTATTGATAATATTTCCAATCACCCTTCTTTTCATCCGCAACACTCTGTGCACCGGCTGGAGCTCACGTCTTTGGCTTGCTTCCCGATTCTGATCCAAAATAAACTCATTGGTTTTTTGTACCTGGGAAGTCATACGGCAGAAGGTTTTTTTGACCCTGCGACCGTTCGCATGATTGAAATCTTACTGGCCCAAGCCGCCCTTATTTTTGAAAACCATGTTTCCATTGAAAAACTGGAACAAGAAAAGCAAGACCTCCGAGCCAAGCTCGAAGGGTCCAATATTATTGGTGCAAGCCGAATCATCGAAGACGTTTTTCGAAAAATTGAAAAAATAGCGCCTTTGGATTTGTCGATTTTAATCACCGGAGAAACAGGAACTGGAAAAGAAATGGTGGCAAGAGAAATTCACAAACGAAGCCCAAGGGCTGACCAACCCTTTATTGCCATTAACTGTGGCGCCATCCCTGAAAATCTTTTAGAAAGCATTCTGTTTGGCCATAAAAAAGGGGCATTTACAGGGGCTCATGAAGATAAAATTGGAAAATTTGAAGCCGCCCATGGGGGAACCATTTTTTTAGATGAAATTGCAGAAATGCCGTTTGCATTACAAGTAAAACTTTTACGCGTGCTTCAAGAACGTGTTGTAGAACGTGTGGGCGATGTCAAAGAAATCCCCATTGATGTCAGAGTGGTTTCTGCCACACACCAAAATATTGAAAAAATGATTGAAAGTGGAAAATTCCGGGAAGACTTGTATTACAGACTCAATGAAATTTATATAGAAATTCCGCCCCTGAGACAACGGGAAGGCGATGTGCTTCTTTTGGCGGAGCATTTTATTGAAAAACATAAAATGCAGATGAATAAAGAAACCGTTCAACTGAGTAAAGACGCGCAAGAAAAGTTACTCCATTATGATTGGCCGGGAAATATTCGAGAGCTTGAAAATGTGGTAAAGCGCGCCCTGGTTTTTACGGAAGCGAATGTTTTAGAAGCCAAACACATTGATACCCGTGGACAAAGTCAAAAACTTTTACCGCTCAAAGATGCCCGAGATCGATTTTTACGAGAATACACGCAAAAAATGATTTCGCTTCACGATGGCAATAAATCCAAAGCCGCCAAAGCTTTGGGGGTTTCACTCCGCACCCTCTTTCGCATTGAAAAGGAGTAACCGTGTCATTTTTGACATGTGAATTAAGGGGGATTATGACAAATCTGTCACAAGCTCAAAAAATTCAAGCTCAAATCAGTTGGCACGCCAATTGCTATATCAATGCTTGTAACGGGGGATTTTATGAAAATATTTAAAACATTTATAATTGTACTTTCGACGCTTCTGGTTTCACATACACAAGCCGATAACACCTATAATTTCTACTTTCACGATGAGGGCGTCCCAAAAGTTGAAAAAAATAACAAAGAAGAAACGCCCGCTTCAAAAGAAGAAGAAAAACAGGAAGAAATACAGCCTCAAACCACAGATGACCTTTCTGAAGATAAAATTTCAAAACTGGCGGAAGAAATTGCAAAAAAAATTGGAGCCGGCCAACAACAAAACCCACAAGCTTTTGAAAAACTTCCAAAATTAAATGCGTATGATGGCGAAAATTACTTATCCATTGGATTGGCCAATGAAACAGGGGGGATTCCTGATTTCTATGGATTTGAACCTTCTTTTTCTAGAAAAACCATGAATGGCATCCGTGGCAATAAATTGGCCCTTCGTACAAAATTTCTGCCTTATTTAGGCTTTGAGGCCTTGATTGCAACAGATCAAATTTTAAATACAAAAAATTCAAACAGTAAGTTCCATGAGCACAGTCGTGGTGGTATTTTCATTGAAAAAAGAATTTTTCAAAAAAGTGGCGCATTTCTAAACGGCGGCATCATTCAACGTCAATTTAAAAATACCAATATCTATAATACAGAAACATATGTAAGTAAAACAGAGGATGCCTATTTTGGTGGGGGGCTAAGGCTTCGATTAATGAATTTTGATTTGGTTGGAAGCCTAAACTTTATTACAGAGGACATGTCAGGAAAACTAATGGACAGCGCTTTTGTCACCGCAGGACTGACCTATGCCATTTTTTAAACAAGGAGATACGCTCATGAAAAAAGTATTTTTTCTTTTACTGTCAATTATCGTTCCCTGGGGGCTGGTTTTAATGATGCTTGTCATCACCGCCTGTGGCTTTCAACTCGATAAACCGTTTTACAAAGATGCTGAGGAAAGACGAAAGGAGTTTGAAGAAACGCGAACGAAAGAACCCCCTTATGACTGGAAAAGTTTTGGAGATTATTGGCAAAGTGCAGAACCTTCATCCAAAGAAGTTCTGAGAACAAGCGGAAATCAGATATTGCCTGCTTTAACGGAAAACGCGTTTGTCTATGTGGATGAGGTTGACGATCGACAGGAAATTTTCCTTAAAACATTAAATGACGAAGAACCCTGGGCGAAAGGCGTGCAACTGACCCGAAGAGGTCAGAATACCGACCATGACAATTCAAAAATTGCTGTACTCAGATTTAAAAACAATATTGTTGCCTGGCTAGAAATGTCAAATCAGTCCCAAAACACAAACACGACCCTTTATTGGCTCAACACCTATGAAAAACAAATCCGAAAAGTAAAAACATTTTCAGTGTCATATACAGGAAAAGAAAAACAAATACCATTTTATTTAGAGAACGCCAGCATTTATTGGGTGGAAGCCTCCCAGCAAGTTTTTGCGTATGATTTAAAAACACAAGTGACAGAAAAACTAGAAGGAATTCAAACACGTTACTTTAATATTCATGCCCAATGGCTTGTCTATCTTCAAAACAATAAAGTGTATGCCAAAAATCTTTTATTAAAAGAAAGCGCGCCTATTGTTGCAAGTCCCGCAAATGCGATGACCATGAATAGTATGCCTATGATTCACGATCAGTTTGTATATTGGGTAGATAATCGTTTTAGAACACTCCGTATTTATAGGGTAAATTTAGATACACTTTCTTGGACAGGCTTTCCAGAAGAAGAAGAATTTTTGATCTTGAACCAAGCACCTTATGACAGCGAATCATTCAGCCTGATGGGGGTTTATGAAAATCTTTTTTATATTCATGAATACGGGTATGGAAGAATTTACGTGCTAAACCTAGATACCACCACAAAACATTATTTTACCCCTACTGATCGAGACTTTTCCGTTTTTAGTATTTATAAAAATAAAATTCTCCTTTCTAAAAATATCACAGACAGTCACAACAACAATGATCTTTTCTTAATGGAGATCCCCAGATGAAAAAGACCAATCTTATTTTGCTTTCACTTGTTATGGTTTCGAGCATGCCCCAAGCCGCGGAATATAACTTCTATTTTTACGACAATGAAAAACCTAAAACAGAAGAAGAGCTCACTGATCAAAAAATAAAAGAACTTAAAGCTCCCAACAACACAACATCGCTCTCAGACTCCCTCAACCTTAGAAGTGTGTTTGGCGAAGGATCTTATATTTCTCTGGGAACAGGCTATGAAAGTTATCTTCCAGGAACTCAACTGTCTTATTTTGTAAGAGTGAAATTCTTACCTCTCGTAACCCTTGAAGCAGCCATGAAAGACACATTTATGAACTATGGGAACCAAGACATTTACAGATTTTCTGCTCTGTTAGAAGGAAAACTTACGAATTTTTTATGGGTGAATATAAATGGCGGAACGATCGTCGATAGTCCAGATTTGCATCA
>MGRI01000064.1:0-507 GCA_001798105.1 Deltaproteobacteria bacterium RIFCSPHIGHO2_02_FULL_40_11 | reverse complement strand
CGACAACGAAAAGCCTAAAACAGAAGAAAAGAAAGCACCTGAAGAAAACAAGCCCGAAGTTTTACAAACCATTGAAAATCGCGCCTTACCCGTAGCGGTCAAACTTCGCCCAAAATCTTATTTTTTAAGTTTTCCTGAGAATTATTTTAGTGTCGGCTTGGAAAGAAGCATTTTCTATGCCGATTCAACGCCGGGAAGTGATATCTCAACCGGCGATTCTGCCACTTCTTTTCTCGTCCGCACAAAGTTTCTACCGCTGATTACGCTAGAAGCAAGTGCCCCCAATGGATCGATGAATGACTATTTAGAGATCTATCGTGTGGGTGGCCTCATTGAGCTTGGAATGACAAATTGGCTTTCTATTAATCTTGGCGGGGGAATCCTCTATAACGCCGAAACACCCTATGATTCTTATCAAACCGATCTCATGAATGGACAAAAATGGGCAACGACCATCCCCTACGTGGGCGCTGGCTTAAAACTACGCCTTTGGAATCATTTTGATGC
>MGRI01000063.1:23605-29579 GCA_001798105.1 Deltaproteobacteria bacterium RIFCSPHIGHO2_02_FULL_40_11 | reverse complement strand
GCCCCTGGCTGCTTTACATGTCCCCGGCCCCGGGAAAGAAGAATCTTATGAATTTCACGGATCAATCTTAAACAAAGAGGAAAATCTCCTCGCAAGCGCTTAAGGCCATGCTCCATGGCTGAAACATAGTTTGATACTTCAACAACGTCCAGGTTCTCCGGAAGTCCTGGAGACTCTGAATTTTCAAATGCCAAAAGGTCGGATAAAGAAGATTGAGTTCCTTCAATTTGAGAAGATAGGACCGCCTCTTTTCGGACATAACTGTATAAAAATAAGGAGGGTTCGGGTAAAAAAGATGTCATGCTGTCTAAACGACCCAACGCCATGGCCGCTTCTTCTTGTTTTTTCACCAGTTCAGCAGACCATATGATAGGTGGATTGGGAGGCAATGGGTTTGGAATAAAAGCCCGAACATTTTCACCCGTAACAATGGTAGTAGCGTAGGTTCCTGTATTTTTTCTCTTCATAATTTTTTAGCTCTTGTCCATAAGGCTATTTTAGAAACTAAAATAAGGCTAATCGTTATTTTACAAAATACCATATTTGTAAAATAACGCAACCTTTCAATTTACGATGGCGGGATCGACGGGATTCGAACCCGCGACCTCCTGCGTGACAGGCAGGCGTTCTAACCAACTGAACTACGACCCCGATTGAGAATTAAAAAAGAAAGTATACCTACCTGGCATTGATTTTCAACAAAATTATCCTGCTGCTGCCCGCATTGTGTCATTTAAAAATTTCTCTGATCCCATCCTCCCAATAAAGACAATTAACGTTTCCGATCTTTTGGGGGGTTCGATCCAAAGACAACCAATAGGCTTTAACATTTTCAAACGCCGCTATCAGCTTCGAAAACTTCTCGACTTTTAAAGAATCGACCGTCGCACTTGATTTAATTTCGATTAATATGTTTTTTTGAGATTTTGAAAGAATAAGATCAATCTCACTCCCATCGCTATTAAAATATGATAATTTAAAATCCCGCATCAGCATATTGTTTAATTTAAATATTTCCAAAATTACAAAATGCTCAAAGGCTTGACCAAAAGCATATGTTTTAGGTTTTAATTTAACATCTAATGTTTTATCTAGAGATCGTTTTATTCCCGTATCAAAAAAATAAAATTTAGGATGTGTTGATTGTGATTTTCGAACAGAACGATGAAACCCCGGCAATAAAAACCCTAAATGTGTATCTTCAAGTATCTGGAAATAAGATTGAACTGTTTTATGATCCACTGAACCAATATCCCGTGAAATTGCACTAAAATTTAAAATATTTCCATTCGATTGCGCCGCAACTTCTAAAAAGTTACGAAAAGGATCTAAATTTCGAACAAGCTGTTCTAGCTGAACTTCTTCTTTGAGATAAGTTAATGCATATGTACGCAAAAATATCTCTTTATCTGAATCTGTGCTTAAATTGAAAATCTTTGGTAACATTCCCCAATGTAACGCATGAATGAGATCAAATTGATGTGGGAGCTCAAAAATATGAAATGGATAAAGTGAATACACAAAAGCGCGCCCAGCCAATAAATTTGCAGCACCTCTTTTTAGCTTTCTCGCTGAAGATCCCGTTAAAATAAATTTTAGTTTTTTTTCTTCAATTAAATAATGGACAACATCTAAAAGTCTGGGAACTTTTTGTACTTCGTCAATAAAAACCCAATCCAGATTTTGTTTTTCTTGAAATGCTAAAACCTCCGCTTTTAAGCGTTGCGGATTTCTAGCATATAAATCTTCAACCGCTGGAAGCAATAAATCAATCGTCAGCACCGATTTTGGATTAAAATGCTTTAAAAATTGAGCCTTAACAAAGGTAGATTTTCCAACGCCCCTGGCACCAAATAAAAAAAAGCTGTTTGATTCCGAAGGGTTAAGAAGTCTATGGATCATATTCCCAAATATTACACGTTTTTGGGATCATGGTCAACTTCTTATGACACTCCCATCCAAAATTAATCATTTTCCTAGATCAAAAATGAAAAAGCTTATGGTAAAATAAAACTATCTCATTATGAACCGGAACGTTTGTAGAATAGCTTTTTTGTGTGTGAGCCTTTTTTTCATGTCTTGCGGAGGTGGAAAAGATACCTCTTCAAATACAGGCGCAATTGTCACGAGTTCACCGCCTGCCCAAGATGAATCTATGCCTTCTCCAACATCGATCGCGCTTCGAAGTGATGCACTTGAGATCGATATCAACGCTTGTAGCGGGCCTTATTTTCTAGAAACCCAAGATGATGACAATCATCCCCTCGCCGTCCTTCAAGACACACAGGTTTTTCCAGAAGACGCCTATAATACGGTATTTTATAAACATGAGGGCTGCCTGGAGGAAGATCTTGTAAGTGATTTTCTACTCTCTCAGGGCACCTCTGAAACCTCCTTTTATTTAAAAAATACGAAAGCTGGCAAATTTATTTTAAAAGTACGCAGTACACTTTCTTTAAAAAACCCATTAGAACTCAATATTCTTTCTTCAGAAAAAGACCAAGAAGACTCCTCTGAATCGGAGTTTCAACCCGAACAACAACCAGAGCTCAAAGAAGCCTCAAAGCTCTTTATCGCTTCAGACACATCCATTTCGGCAGGCGTTTGCATGCCGCTTCACATCGTCGCACAAGATGAAGAGGGAAAAGAAACTGCCGTCTCAGAAGACCTGGAGATTTCCTTCAATGAATCAAAATTAAAGGACGGAAAACTGTATGCCACAGAAGAAAATTGTACAAAAAAAATAGCATCTACTTTAAACAGTCAAATTTTAAATGGCGCTTCTCAATCCAATATCCTGTTTTTTAAAAATGAGAAGGCTCAGACATCACACATTGAAGCATCTTCCATTGGGTTTATGGAAACCGAACAGGAAATTCAAGTACAACCCGCAGCCCCTTCTTGGATTGAACTTTCAACGGTAAGCTTGGAGTTTGAGCATAAAATATGTACGCCCTTTCACCTCACCACAAAAGACCCCTTTCATAATGAAGCGAAAGTTTTAAACAACAAAACATTTCAAATTTCAGCTTCTGGCATGCCACAGGTTCCTGGCGATCCTGAAATTCCATTTGATATTTATACCGATGCTCAATGCACCGATAAAAACTCAAACTTAACGTTTGTTCAAAACCAGGACTCTAAAAAAGCTTTTTATCTAAAACCAAATTTACCTTCTTCTTTAAACGTAAATATGACGCTTGCGGCAAAAGACAAAGACACTGTATTTTTGGATGCAAAGCTCAATTTATCTGTCATTCACCCCAAACCGCATCATCTCGAACTTGCAAAGGCTAAACCCGAAGATGGCATAGAAGAAGAAATGGAACTCTTTGCAGGCCAATGCGTGGGGTATGTTTTACGCGTAAAAGATCGTGAAAATCAAACAATCGACTTTTTGGAAAATAATGATGTTACTGTTGAAGTTCCCCAAGATTCTGCTGCAAAACTTTATAACGACGGGTGCATGGTTTTTCTACAGGAAAATTCCCCTCAAAAATTTTCAGACTTTTTAAACGAAAAATATTTTGTCTTTTTTGTAAAAGACGAAAAAGCGGAAAAGTTTTTACTCACGGCACGCTATCAAGATTTATCGACCAGCTTATCCCTAGATATCCCAGCACACCCCGAAATAGATCAAATTATTTTTTCAAAAGGACCGAATTCTATTTCTGCTGGAGACCGTGTTGCCTATACACTAGAAGCACAAGACAAATTTGGAAACCCAAAGACCGCCAATGACACAACCTATTTTCAACTGGACGCAACGGATGGAGAATTTTCGAATGCAAACAATGATACACTTCAGAGAAACACATCCCTTAAGGTCCCAGAAGGAATATCTCAACATGTTATTTATTTTAAAGATTTAAAAAGTGGCCTAAAAACACTCAAAGTTCGATACTGCGCTGTAGAAAAATGCAACCCCATTTGGTCTGAAAAAGAAATTCAGGTGACCTCTACAATTCAAGAAGAAGAAGAAGAAATCTCCTCCCAAGGCTTGATCACACAAGTTGAAGCTGGAGAAACACATACGTGTGCCATTCGGGACAAAAAAGTTTTGTGTTGGGGAAATAACGCATTTGGTCAATTAGGTTCGGAATCATCCGGAAAATTTGATAAACGCGCACGCCATGAAGAAGTCCCTGAGATTGACTCAGCGACAGCGATCTCTTTAGGCCGAAATCATAGTTGTGCCCTTTTGGAAGATAAAACCGTAAAATGCTGGGGACAAAATAATAATGGACAACTGGGAAATGGATTGACGGTAAGTTCTTTTACCCCCGTTTGGGTTCAAGACTTAGAAAATGTGAAAGCCATTGCAGCAGGCGGCTATCATACGTGTGCACTTTTGGAAGAGGGTACCGTAAAGTGCTGGGGAAGTAATAGTTCTCTTCAATTGGCCTATGCCACACGGCCTGGGGACATTTCTTCTTCCTACACACCCGTTACCATTTCTGGATTAGAAAATGGTGTCTCCATTTCTGCAGGGATCTTTCATACCTGTGTTGTACTACCCACTGGATTTGTTCAGTGTTGGGGAATGAATAATAAGAATCAACTTGGAAGTGGAAATACAACTGGGCACACAGCCCCCGTTTATGCTCAAATTGGAGATGTTCAATCCCTTGCACTCAATGAAAACCATACTTGCGCGACTTTAACCGATGGCAAAGCAAAGTGCTGGGGCAGTAATGCCAATGGTCAATTGGGGCAGAATACTCAGCTTTCAGGCTACCCAAGCTATCAAAAACTCGCATCCCCCGCTTTCGTTCAAGATCGTAATGGTAATGACTTAGAAAATGTAAAATCGATGGCCGTTGGTGCTGCACACAGCTGTGCACTTTTTAAAGATGGAACGATCAAATGCTGGGGGCAAGGCAGTTTTGCACAACTTGGGTTTGGACAAAGTCCGGCAAGCCATCCCTATCCCAATGAACCTGTTCAAGGCATTATAAACGCTGTCTCTATTTCTGCTGGCGGTCATCACACCTGCGCTTTACTTGAAGATGAACGAATTGCCTGTTGGGGATCAAATTACGATGGACAACTGGGTAAAGAAAACTGGGTGGGCATTTTCAATACCCCCCACTTTATTGATTTAAGATAAAATTTTCTGTGAGTTGATAGGCTTTGTCGTCTGGATATTGCTTTGGCGGATGCTTCATAAAATAAGAAGAAGGCCCTTCAATGACGCCCCCCTGACCTCTTAAAAGTGCAAGTTTACAACACCGAATGGCATCAATCGCAACACCCGCAGAATTGGGCGAATCTTCGACAGACAAACGAAGTTCAATATTCATCGGCACATCGCCAAAAAGCTTTCCTTCCATACGTAAAAAACAAACTTTATTATCATTTTGCCACGGCACATAATCACTGGGCCCCACATGGATATTGTCATCATGCAATCGTGTTTGCGTTACAGATTGTACGGCTTCCGTCTTGGATTCCTTTTTAGAAACCAGCCTAGAGCGATTGAGCATATTTAAAAAGTCTGTATTACCGCCGGTATTCAATTGATACGTTCTTTCAAGCTTAACGCCTCTTTTATGAAAGAGATCGGTTAAAACGCGATGCGTAATCGTTGCCCCGCATTGGGCCTTAATGTCATCTCCAATAATCGGAAGATTTTTTTCTTTAAAGCGATTGGCCCACACTGGATCGCTTGCAATAAAGACGGGCATATTATTAATAAAGGCCACACCGGCTTCCAAAGCACATTCTGCATAAAACCGAACTGCTTTTTCAGAGCCCACAGGCAGGTAATTCATTAAAATTTCTGTCTTTGAATCTTTTAAAACTTGAACCACTTCTTTTTGAGTCAGTTCTTTTTCTTTGCTTAATTGAAAGGTTCGATCCTCTGAATAGCCTCGCATATGCTCGGAATATCCATCCAAAATCTGTCCCATTTGAACTTTGACTTCAGTTGTGGGGATATCTGAACAAAAAACTTGGGTACAATTGGGTTTTT
>MGRI01000063.1:22406-23581 GCA_001798105.1 Deltaproteobacteria bacterium RIFCSPHIGHO2_02_FULL_40_11 | reverse complement strand
GCATGAGCCCAATGGGTTCTTTTTGATGCACTTCTTGATAGTACTCGATCCCTTGAATGAGAGAACTCGCACAATTTCCAACACCTGCTATGGCAATTCTGATTTTCTCCATAGACTCAAAAAAATACAATAATTTTAAGGGCATTGCAACGAAAATGAGTTAAAAAAATCTATTGTCTTTTTTATACATACCTCTACAATCCAAGTAATGCTGATGGAGGGTTAGTGATAGCGGCTAGCCTTTTATTAGTGGTCTTCAGACCCGTCTTTTCACAAAACGCCCAGCAGATTTAAGAAAGGAACCCTTATGAAAACATTCATTTGGATGTTGGTGTTTGCCTTTTTGAGTACCGTTGGTTTAACGGTTAAAGCACAAGAAGGTATGGATGATGATACCCCTTATACCTATGAGGAAGAAGATGATGCGAGCTTGGAAGACGAACCAACCGTTGACATCGAAGAAGAGGAAGAAGTGCCTCCACCGGTAGAAGTAAAAAAAGAAGAAGTAAAAAAGCCAGCACCTGCGAAAAAAGAAGAACCTAAGAAAAAGAAATAAATTTAGGTTACACAATTAAAATAGGGGTACATCTTTACAGATTTACCCCTATTTTTGTGCACGCCACGAATAAAAAAATAGGCGGAACAGGACTCGAACCTGCGACCCTCGCCTTGTAAGGGCGATGCTCTAACCAGCTGAGCTATCCGCCTACATCAGACCTGCATAAATAACGTCATACTTCGTTCTCATTCGCTCAAGCGCTCAACGTACACTAGAGTACGCCTCGCGCTTTCGCTCATTGCGGCCTTGTCTGACGTTATTTCTGCAGGTCTGCCGCTCAAGTTTCGACGAACTTAATATCACTTGAATCCTCGACTTGCAAGAAATCTGCCGATCCGCTAGATTGCATTTTTATGAAACGAACGATGCTGAAATCTAAAATTCATCGTGCCACAGTCACACAAACTGACCTCAACTACGAAGGCTCCATCGGTATTGATGCCGCCCTACTTGAAACTGCAGATATTCTTCCCTATGAAAAAGTCGATATTTATAATATTTCAACAGGTGCCCGGTTTTCTACGTATGCCATTTCAGCGCCCCCGTTATCGGGTGAATTTTCTTTAAACGGAGCCGCAGCCAGACTCGCCCAACCCGGCGATTTAATTATTATTAC
>MGRI01000063.1:8978-22377 GCA_001798105.1 Deltaproteobacteria bacterium RIFCSPHIGHO2_02_FULL_40_11 | reverse complement strand
GCAAACGTCATACGCCTAAAATTCTGCTTTTGGATTCGAAGAATAAAGTTGTAAACAATTGAGATCCTTCGCGCCTTCGGCGCTCAGGATGACAGGCTTTACGCTGTGCCTGAAATATGAGGGCGGTTCAGGTACGACGGTTTTTTAGGAAGCACCGCCGGCCCTTTCCCCTTCTTTGTTTCTGTAAACAAACTTCCTGGGCTTTTTAAAAGCAATGCCTCTTTTAAAACTTCATCCATGTGTTCAACGGGAATCACACGTAATTGTTTTAAAACTTTCGGCGGAAGCTCTTTTAAATCTTTTTCATTTTCCTTTGGGACCAAAACTGTTTTGATGCCGGCTCTGTAGGCTGCCAAAAGTTTTTCTTTTAAGCCACCAATCGGGAGCACACGGCCTCTTAATGTAATTTCACCCGTCATGGCCACATCTTTTTTTACAGGCACTTGAATGAGTGCGGACGTCAAACTTGTTGCCATTGTAATCCCCGCTGAAGGTCCATCTTTGGGAATCGCACCTTCTGGTACGTGAATATGAATATCTACTTTTTGATAAAAATCTTCCGCTAAACCCAAAGCATTGCCACGAGATCTCACATAACTGAGTGCGGCTTGCGCAGATTCTTTCATCACATCCCCAAGTTTTCCCGTAATGGTTTGTCTGCCTGTACCAGGCATAATCGTGACTTCAACTTCCAAAAGTTCTCCGCCCATTTCTGTCCATGCCAACCCATTGGTTAATCCCACTTCATGCTTGCCTTCTGTTTGCTGGGAACGAAATTTTTCAGACCCCAAATATTCATGAATTTTAGCTGTATTCAGTGTCACCTTGGAAACCTTTTTTGTTTTTTGTTCCACAATTTCTCTTGCTACTTTACGAAACACATTTGCAATTTCACGCTCTAAGTTTCTGACGCCAGCTTCTTTCGTATAGTGATTAATGGTTTTCAACAAGGCATCATCTTTAAAATCCACTTTATGATTTTTAAGCCCATTTCGCTCCAATTGCTTTGGAACAATAAAATTTTTGGCAATGTGAAGTTTTTCTTCATCGGTGTATCCCGAAACAGGGATGACTTCCATGCGATCTAAAAGAGGCCGCGGGATATTGTACAACGTATTGGCCGTTGCAATAAAAAGCACTTGAGATAAATCAAAATCCACTTCTAAATAATGATCTGAAAACGTTGAGTTTTGCTCTGGATCTAATACTTCTAAGAGAGCGCTTGCAGGATCTCCCCTAAAATCCATCGCCATTTTATCAACTTCATCGAACAAAAACACAGGGTTTGTAGACCCTGCTTTCTTTAAAGATTGAATAATTTTACCTGGCATCGACCCAATATAGGTACGCCTGTGTCCTCTAATTTCTGCTTCATCTCGCACCCCACCCAGCGACACACGCACAAATTTTCTGCCGAGAGCCGAAGCAATGGATCTTGCCAAAGAGGTTTTCCCCACCCCGGGTGGCCCCACCAAACATAAAATAGGTCCCCGAATTTCTTGGGTTAACGTTTGGATGGCCAAATGTTCCAACATTCTTTCTTTCACTTTTGTTAATCCATAATGATCTTCATCCAAAACCTTTTTGGCATGCTTTAAATCTGTAATATCTTCTGTGCGCTCTCCCCAAGGAAGCGTAATAATCCAATCGATGTAGTTTCGAACCACGGTGGCTTCTGCAGCCATGGGCGACATCATTTTTAACTTTCGAAGTTCGCGCTTTACTTTATTTTTGGCTTCTTCAGAAAGTTGTTTCTTTTTAAGTGTTTTTTCGATTTCTAAAATTTCAGCTTTAAATTCGTCTCTTTCGCCCAGTTCTTTTTGAATCGCGCTGATTTGTTCATTCAAGTAATATTCCTTTTGCGATTTTTCCATTTGTTTTTTAACACGGCCCCGAATACGCTTTTCAATTTGTAAAATTTCAATTTCTCTTTGAATAATTTTTAAAAGTTCTTCCAGACGTTTGTTGGCATCGTCCATCTCTAAAATGACCTGTTTTTCTTCGATCTTAATCGACAAATGCGAAACAATGGTATCGGAGAGTTTTTCAGCCGCATCAATGGCAGAAATGGTCATGAGAAGCTCAGGTGGAACTTTTTTATTTAGCTGAACATAGCTTTCAAAGCCATCTTTCACGCTTCGAACGAGCGCTTCTGTTTCTGGATTTTTTGTAGCGTGGGTTTGGATGGGTTCCACTTCCGCTTCAAAGAATTTTTGGCCTGAGAAAAATTTTAAGATCCGAACACGCTCGCGACCTTCAATTAAGACTTTCACTGTACCATCGGGCAATCTTAAAAGTTGAATAATCGCGCCTAAAACGCCTACTTCATAAATATCTTGGATCTCAGGTTCATTGGTTTTGGCCTTTTTTTGCGCTACCAAAAGCACGTCTTTTTTATGCTGAAGGGCATCTTCTAACGCTTGAATTGATTTTTCTCGCCCCACAAATAAAGGCACAACCATGTGTGGAAAAACAATAATATCTCTCAGTGGCAAAACGGGATATCGCATTAAGCACTCTCCACTTTTTTCGTCGTTTTCTTAGCTTCCTCTTGCATGGTATTTTCTTCCGAAGAAGAACCTTTACCATAAATCAAAATAGGTCTTTCCTGTTTTAACACAACATCCTCATTAATCAAACACTCTTGAACATCCTGCATCGAAGGAAGCTCATACATAATATCGATCATGGCTTGCTCTAAAATAGATCTGAGGCCCCTCGCTCCCGTTTTGCGTTTTAAGGCTTGCGCTGCAATGGCTTTTAGGGCTTCGGCTGTAAATTTGAGTTTTACGTTTTCGAGCTCAAAAAGCTTCATATATTGCTTGCTTAAAGCATTCTTGGGTTCCACTAAAATATCCACCAAGGCTTCTTCAGAAAGTTCATGCAAGGCCGCTAAAATCGGAATTCGCCCAATAAATTCTGGGATCATTCCATATTTCAGTAAGTCTTCAGGCTGAACTTTTGTCAGGGCTTCTGAAAGGCTTTTTTCAGACTTGGCTTTGACGGCTGCACCAATCCCCATCACACGCTCTTCCAAGCGACCTTGAACAATTTTTTCAAGTCCCACAAAAGCGCCTCCACACACAAAAAGAATATTTGTGGTATCGACCTGCAAAAATTCTTGCTGTGGATGCTTTCTTCCCCCTTTGGGCGGAATATTTGCGACCGTGCCTTCCATCAGCTTTAAAAGCGCCTGCTGGACACCTTCTCCAGACACATCTCTTGTAATCGAAGGGTTATCTGATTTGCGCGCAATTTTGTCGATTTCATCAATGTAGACAATCCCTTTTTGTGCTTTTTCAATATCGAACTCTGCATTTTGAAGCAGATATAAAATAATATTTTCAACGTCTTCTCCGACATATCCCGCTTCTGTCAACGTTGTAGAATCTACAATTGTAAAAGGAACTTTTAGAATTTTAGCCAAGGTTTGGGCGAGTAAGGTCTTCCCACTTCCCGTCGGACCTAAAAGTAAAATATTACTTTTTTGAAGTTCAACATCCGTCCCTTTTTTGGAATTAATTCTTTTATAATGGTTATACACAGCCACAGATAAAATCTTTTTGGCTTGTTCTTGCCCAATCACATACTCATCTAAAATGGCTTTAATTTCAGCAGGCTTGGGCAGCTTTGAAAGCTGAACCTGACTTTCATCTTTGGATCCTTCTTCTGCAATAATGTCATTACACAAATCAATACATTCGTCACAAATATACACAGTGGGACCAGCAATCAATTTTTTAACTTCTTTTTGACTCTTTCCACAAAAAGAACAATAGAGGTTACCAAATTCATCTTGGCGTCTTCCACCTGTGTTTGACATGAGGATCTCCTTCGTTTTGTGACTTCGTTTACTTCTGTTGTCTTGTTTTTCGAAGCGAAACAGCCTTATCGATTAAACCATATTTAACAGCTTCTTCCGAAGACATGTAATAATCGCGATCGGTATCTGTCTCAATGGTCTTTATATTTTGCCCTGTATGATTGACTAAAATTTGGTTTAACTTCTTACGTAGCAATAAAATCTCTTTGGTCTGGATTTCAATATCCGAAGCTTGGCCTTGAAAGCCCCCCATGGGTTGATGAATCATCATTCTGGCATGTGTCATCGCATGCCGCTTGCCCTGAGAACCTGCCGTGAGCAACAAAGCTCCCATGCTGGCAGCCATCCCCAAACAATACGTTGCAACATCGGGTTTAATGTATTGCATGGTGTCATAAATCGCGAGCCCAGCTGTGACCGACCCCCCTGGGGAATTGATATACAAACTAATATCTTTATCTGGATCTTCCGCTTCTAAAAAAAGAAGCTGTGCAATCAATAAGTTGGCAACGTCGTCTGTCACCTGAGACCCTAAAAATATAATTCGATCTTTTAAAAGACGCGAATAAATATCGTAGGCTCTCTCGCCTCGATTCGTTTGCTCTACGACCATTGGGATTAACGGCATAATCAAATTATAACAGCAAAAACCCAGTCTTTTCAACGACTTTTATTTTTTAGCTTTTTGGGCAGGAATTTCTTTAACTTTGGCATTTTCGAGAAGCAACGAAACAGCCTTATCTTGTAAAATTTGCCAACGAATCTGAGACAGCATCCCTTTTTTCTGATAATGGCTCTTCACTTGCGCTTTTGTGGCACGGGCTTGCTGGGCGATGGCTTCAAGCCTGTCATCTAGATCTTTTTCAGAGGCCTCCAGCTTTTCTTGGCGAACAATGGCTTCTAAAAGCAACATCACCTTTACATCAAATAAGGCCTTTTGACGAAGATCTTGATTCCATTTTTGCAGCATCTCCTCCATCTGCCCGCCTTGAAGGCCCATACTTTGGAGTCTTCTTTTCGAATCGTCGGTCAAAAAATCGTATTGCCTTTGTACCAAAGAAGGGGGAACAGAAACTTCGTTTTCCAAAACCAAACTTTCCAGCAATTGGGATTCCATTTTTTGCTTCGTTTGTTGTTCCATCTGAAGGTGCAGGTCTTTTTCAACTTTATTTTTCAAATCTGCCAAAGTTTTACACTCCGGAAATTCTTTTGCAAAATCATCATTCAACGTTGGCACTTCCTTTTGCTTAATTTCACGAAGCGTGACATGAAAATTTGTGGTTTTACCGGCTAATTTTTTTTCATGATAGTCATTGGGGAATGTTACAGAAATATCTTTTTCTTCATTCAGCTTCATTCCCATCAAACCCTCTTCAAACCCAGGCACAAACCGCTTGCTTCCCACTTCATATAAAAAGTTTTTGGCCTCACCGCCGGGGAATTTCTTACCTTCTAAGGTCCCCAAAAAATCCATCACAACATGATCTCCTGTCGCAACGCCCCTTTCTTTTTCAACGGTCTTTAACTGAGATTTCGATTCTTGAAGCTGTTTTAAAGTATCTTCAACCTGTTTGGCTTCTACATTTACTTTTTCTTTTTCAGCCGATAGGTTTTTGTATTTTTTAACTTCAACTTCGGGTTTCACTTCGACAATGGCAGTAAATGAAAAAGGTTTTCCTTCTTCCAAAGGCTTTGGCTCAATTCGAGGGGTCGCAACCGGTACCAGTTTTTGATCTGAAACAGCTTGGATATAGGCCTCTTCAATGACCCGAGAAACGACTTTTTGCTTCACTTCACCACTAAACCGCGTTTGAACCACTTGAATGGGGGCTTTTCCGGGACGAAATCCTTTTATTTTAACATCTTTGGCCAAAGACGTATAATAAGTATCCATTTGTTTTTGGATTTGCTCATAAGGGACTTCGATCGAAAGCTTTCGTTCACAATCGTTTATTTTTTCAATTTTTACTTTCAAGATTTGTCATACCTAACAATTTCTCGTTTAAATTGCAACTGGCTCCAGCATTTTTCAAATCAAAGCAATAAATCTTATTTTTTGGGATATGTAATGTAACAGCCTGCCCCATTTCAAAGTCATATTCCAAAGGACTTCGAACCACCCAGACCGTGTTTTCAACTTCAAAATGATATAGCGTTTCTGCCCCCAAAGGTTCTGCCATTTGAAACTTCCCTTTCAGCTCCCAAAGCTCTCCATCAGATGGCGCTAATAAAATACTTTCCGGACGAACGCCCAAGGAAAAAGAGGTGCGATCTAAAAAATTCATGGGCGGAGATCCCATAAACCCAGCCACAAATTTATTCTTAGGCGTATGATAAATTTCATGGGGGGTTCCCACTTGCTGGATTTTCCCCTCATTTAAAATAACAATTCGATCCCCCATGGTCATGGCTTCGACTTGATCATGGGTAACATAAATGGTTGTGGTTTTTAGTTTTTGTTGAAGTCGCATGAGTTCTGCACGCATTTGCACACGAAGCTTGGCATCTAAATTGGAAAGGGGCTCGTCCATTAAAAACACTTTTGGGTTTCGAACAATGGCTCTGCCCAATGCCACACGTTGTCTTTGTCCACCAGACAAAGCTTTGGGTTTTCGATCTAAAAGCGCATCCAATTGTAAAAGTTTTGAAACTTCCCCCACGCGTTTTTGAATTTCTAATTTTGGAACTTTTCTCAGCTTTAATCCAAAGGCCAAATTATCGTAAACAGAATAGTGGGGATACAGGGCATAGTTTTGAAAAACCATGGCGATGTCTCGATCTTTAGGGTCTTGGGTATTCACACATTCTGAACCAATAAAAACTTCGCCTGTTTGTATTTTTTCAAGCCCCGAAAGCACCCTTAAGGTTGTGGACTTCCCACACCCGGAAGGCCCGACCAAAACCAAAAATTCCTGGTCATACACTTCCAGGGTAAAATCGTCCAAAACTTTTTGTTCCCCATATTTTTTTGAAACTTTTTTAAATGAAACTTTTGCCATAGTGCTATGGAACTTATCGGAATGACTTAAGATTTTCTTGAATTAAGCATTTTAAAGCAGAGCTTTATAATGAATTTTCAATGCTTTTGCCAATTTCTTTGCTGTCGCAACACCCATTGAACGTTTACCGGATTCCATAGTGGAAAGATTAGAGACAGCAATCTCCGTCAAATGACTTAATTGGGCTAGAGTGAATCCCATTCTTTTTCGTTGTTCTTTTAGAAATTCAGAAGGTTTAACTTTGATGTCTAAAAACTTTGATAAATCCTTAAGTCTGGTATCGGAAGTTTTAACTCTTTGAGAGCGACTTAAAACTTCTGCCACAATACGAGGATTATAATACTTGGCATGATACTTAGCCAAAATTGCCTTAATCTCTTTAATGGCTTCATTGGGCAGTCCTAGTTTCATAAAATTATCCTCCTCTTTATATTTTTCTAGATACTTTGCTATAAAGATGTGGGGTCACAGATCTCACCCCTACTATTTTTACTTTTCCAGAAAACTCAAAAATAACTCTCCATTTTTTATTAAGCCTTGCTGAGTAAAAACCCTGTAATGGGCCTGAAAGTTTTTCTGTGCTCCACCCCTTTCCTGGTAAAAATGGCCCACTTTGTTTTACTAAGTCTTTCCAAATAATATATTTCTTTTGAACAAGCTCGGGGGATTCTATAAGCTCAAAATATACTTCAGGGCTTTCCTGAATTCTCCACATAAACAAATGTTATCAAAAATGATAAATAATGGCAAGGACTAATATTAGCGTTATTGAGTGGAAGTAGGTAGGCTCTAAAATATCCTGACTTAAAATCCACAGGTAAAATCAATGGCATCTATTTCAACTTTCATCGACTTAAACTGGAGGTCTTAAAGGTCGCTACCTAGAAATTTTATGTCCTCACGGCGGTAGTAACTGCCCGGTGGAAAGGCTGAAAAGCTTGGAATGTCCAATGTAAGCTTATAGTTATCGCCTTTTTTCAATTTCTTAATGACCTCAGTTAACTTATCAAATGCATTTCGATCGCTCTTTACGACATTGACAAAGAAATAAGAGTCCTTTGGCCCGTCTTTGACCTGAAGTTTTAACTCTAAACCGTCTTTGGTAGCAACCACATCGAGAATGCTAACGTCATCAAGTCTTGCACCAAATGCCCAATTAGAAAACAAACATAGTGATAGTATAAGCAGTTTTTTCATCCTTCACATCCTTCTGTTCTTGGACTCATTTTATCAAAAAATTGACGAAATTCATCCATTTTTTTTAAAATTTCTTGTATGGCTGGAGAATCAACGCTGTTGTCCCTGACGCTTTTACGATCTTCATTACTATTAACGTCTGAAAAAATTTCGCTAAGGACACTCGTTTCACGGAACGTGCAATCTTCACAACTAAAATGAATTCTGTCTCTGTAATATTGATCGTAAGGATATCTGAAATCTCGATAGTTAAAGTCAGCAATCGCCTGATCATAGGCGATAACACTCAAATTTCTATTAAGAGCCCCTATGATGCTTTCATGAACACATGCACCCCCGTTTGCACCTGTCATAATGAGCGTTTCAATTTTTTTCTCACCTAAATAGTCTACCAGTTCTTGCCTGAATGAATTCTGATTCGAAAACATGCCATCATCGTTCTTTAAGAAGTAAACAACATCCTTTGCGCCTCTGGCGGCATTTTTAAGACGCTCATCTGTGGTTCCAAAGGGATCATATTCAATAAATATAATCGGCGTATCCGTACGAACTGCAGCCTCAATTGCTTCCACCTGTGCGTCAAAAAGTTGTCTTGTTTTTTCTTGATTTGCAGGTTCTCTGGCAAAACCGCTTCCATCTATGAAATACTGTTGCATGTCAATCACCACTAATGCGCGATTTCCTTTTTCCGCAAAACTGCTGGAAGAAATCAGCACAAGAGTGATGAACATCCATATGATGATCTTCTTCATAATAACCCTATCCTACCTCTAATGTCTTATCGGAAGCGTTATCAATCATCTTAATTTATTGTAATTACAGAAGCTTAAGCTTACCCCCGCTTTGACCGATATAAAACGTAGGACAGAAAGGATGCATTTATGGCAGAATTTCAAGCAAAATTGGATACACGTTGGCTGAGTAAAATAGCTGATTTTATTGAAGAAAATGCGAAATCGATGGGATGCAATGAACCCCAAACGCTCTTTGACTTAAAATTGGCGGTAGATGAAGCCAGCACCAATATTATGCGTTACGGGAAAAATGGGCAAAACACATTTACCATTCGCATTGAAAAACAAGGGCCCAAAACCATCCAAATCGAAATCATTGACCATGGCAAACCCTACGATTTTGACCATGTCACACTGCCCGCCCCCCATCTTTCGATCGATGAAAAACTAAAACATGGGTTTGGCATTGGCCTCATTAAAGCGGTCACCGAAAATGCGTCTTATACCGCTTATCCAGATAAAAATATTTTAGCATTTACTAAAACGTTAACAAAAAGCGAGGGGACAGCGTCCCTAGGAGGAAACTCAAATGGAAATCCAAGAAAAAAAGATAAATGACATTGTTGTTTTAAGGTTATCGGGCCGAATTGATGCCTTCACTTCTGAAAAGCTGGAAGAAGAAATCAATTCCATCATGAATACGGGGCAAACAAAATTCATCGTTAACTTTGAAGACGTAAATTACATTTCAAGCTCTGGGCTTCGCGTTTTTTTAGGAGCATATAAAACACTCTTACAAAACAAGGGCGTCCTTCGATTTTCTGCAATGCCAGATCCCGTTTTAAAAATATTTGCGCTGGCAGGCTTTGATAAAATCTTTGGAATTTACCCAACCGATCAAAAAGCGATTGAAGATTTTGAAGAACCAGCACCCCACAGGAGAACCGGATGACAAAAGTTTTCAGAAAGCTCAGGCTGCTTAAATCCAGCTCAGAATCCAAAACACCTCGCATTGAACCCCGAGAGCTTGAGCTTGCAAAAGAAATTCAAAAACATCTTTTGCCCAAACACTTTCCCCTGTCAGAGGTTGTGGAAATTGGAACCCTCTATGAACCCTCAAAACATATTGGGGGCGATTTTTATGATGTCGTGCAATTAGACACACACCGCATCGCCTACATTATTGGAGATGTTTCTGGACACGGCATTCCTGCCGCATTGTTTATGACACAATGCATGTCCCTCATTCGGGCACATATTAAAATGGATTTAAACCTGGCCAAAGTTTTAGAAAAAACAAATAAAATGCTCTACGGGCTTGCCAAACCCGACATGTTCGCAACTGTTTTTATTGGCATTTATGATTCTTTTTATAATCATCTTACCTATATCAATGCGGGCCATAACCCGCCCCTTTTGGTCAGAACCTCGTGGGATATTCCTACACAAGATTTTCATCCCCTCATGATGCTCACTGCGGAAGGAATGGCATTAAACTGTGTTCCAGAGCTACACTTAGAAGAAAAGAAATTACAACTTTATGCCGGGGATTTGGTTCTACTGTATACCGATGGTTTGATTGATGCCACCAACGTCAATGGTGAATCCTTTGGAGAATCGAAATTGAAAGAACTTTTAACGGAACTGAAAAACGAATCGGCCTCGATCATCGCAGAACGCATGTATGAACACCTTACAAATTTTACAAAAGATACAAAAATAGAAAAAGACGATATGGCCGCTTTAATTTTAAAATTCAAGTCTTAACAGACGGTAGGAGAAAAACGAATGAAAAAAATAAAATCCACCCTTTTACTCTTTTTAGGAATGTCTCTTGTGTGCGTCACGTCCTTTTCAAATGAAAAAAACACCTTAAAATCTTTCATTGAAGAAGCCTTACAAAACAGCCCCTATTTAAAATTACAAGAAAAAAATGTAAATGCCAAAGATGCAGATGTGCAAATTGCCAGAGCCAACTTTTTCCCACATGTTCAAGGGGAATTTACACGCGACCGACAAAGCGACGAAAATTATTTCACAGATTTTCAAAAAAAACGATTTGAAGAATCTTCAGACACCAGCGTTCAAAGTATTAACACAAAACTTGATCAAGACATTGTGGCTTGGGCTGTGGATGTCAAACAAGACATCTTTAAAGGGTTTGGAAATGTGAATAATTATCGCGAGAAAAAAAGAATTTATGACATCTCTGTCGTTGAACAAAAAATAGAAAAAAATAATCTTATTTATGATATTACGTCCACCTATATCGACCTTTTAAATCTATCTTCCCAGCTTTCATTTCTCCAAAAAGCACTCAAAAGCGCCCTAGAACAAGAAAAACACGCGAAACGAAAATACGAACTTCAAACCATTTCTGAAGCCGAGCTTTTAAAAGCTCAAGAAAAAAGCCTGGAAATATCTTGGAAACTTCATGAAGCCAAACAAACTAATGAAATTTCTAAAAACAAATTGAACCAGCTCCTTGGAAAACCCCTAGATCAAGAAATTGAACCTGAACCTTTAAAATTAAAAACCGCACAGCCAAAATCTCTCTCAGACTATCTGAAAGAAGCTGAACAAAACCTTGACCTTCAGCGTGCTCAACTCAAATTAAAAAAGAACCGTCACAAAAAACAGCTCACCTATGCCCAGCATCTTTTGATGCCCAATCTGGGTTTTAATTTTAACTATGAACAACGGGGTAAAAAAATGACGGACCTTAAAGACGGCTGGAAGTTTGGTGCCTCTTTAAAAGTTCCCCTTTTTGATGGGCTTGAAAACTTTGGTGAAAAAAATAAAGCACAGGCTGGCATTGAAGCCGCCCTGGTCGAAGAAAACCTCCTGCACCAAAAAACACATGTTGAAATCAAACAGCATTATTATGCCTGGCAAAGCCTGGAGCAAAAACTTCAATTCTTAAACAAAAAAAGACAAAGACAACAAAAACGCTACGACGATGTCATTAAATCTTACAAAGAAAAAGCTGCCACACTTGCCCAGCTTCACGCGATCGAAGTTTTGGTGCAAGAAGTTGAAACAGAACTTTTAACCACAAAACGCATGCAATTTTTAAATATCCTTGCCCTTCAAAAACTCACAGGAGAAATTTATGTTCAAAACTTATTTTGAAAAAATCATCAATCGAAAATCACTCACACTGTTGGGCATTTCTCTTTTGATCGCGGGTCTCATCTACACCCTCAAGAAAGAAAAAATACCTCCAAAACAAAATGTGTATGTGGAAGTCACCTACCCAAAATTGGGAAACATTGAAGAAGAACTGTCTGCAACCGGCAATATTGAGGCCATGAAAGAAGCCCTGCTTTCATCCAAAACAGGCGGACGTGTTCAAACGGTTCATGTTGAAGAAGGGCAGCTTGTTCAAGAAGGAACGTTGCTTGTAAAGCTCGAAGCCAAGGAATTAGAGCTTCAAAAACAAGCGGCAGAATCTGCCAAACGTTCTGCGGCTTCACACATTGATGAAGAAAATTATAAACGTCATAAAATTTTGTATGAAGAAGGCATTATTAGTAAAGCTGAATTCGATAAAATTGAAGCCCAATATAAATCTGCCCAAGCCGAAACGGAAAGACTCGGAAAACAAGTCAATCTTCAAGAGGAGCAAGTTGCCTCTTCAGAAATTACGGCTCCTTTTCGGGCCATCGCTGCCAAAGTATTCGTACATGAGGGCGAAAATGTTGCCCCGGGGCAACCCATCGCCCAACTCATGAATATGGAGCAGGTAACAGTCACCGTTCCTGTCGTTTCCAAAGATATTGAAAAAATAAAACTGGGCCAAAAAGCTAAAATTCGAGTCGACGCCTCTTCAGATGTATTTGAAGGAAACATTCACCAAATTTCACAAGTCGCAGATCCGATTACGCGAACTTTTGACGTTAAAATTAAGGTTCAAAACACAAAAAACATTTTAAAACCCGGCATGTTTGCAAAAGCCTGGATTGTGACCCATGAAAAAAATCAAACGTTAATTATTCCCAAAACAGCTTTGGTCAAGCGTGAAGATTTAACCGAACCTCATATTTATACCGTACAAGATCAAAAAGCACATCTCCAAAAAGTAAAACTTGGCATTGAAACACAAACCCATGTTGAAATACAAACCCCAATCCCCCTGTCTTGGCCCATTGTCACCGCTGGACAAAGCCAATTGTACGAGGGGGCACCCGTTCAAATTGTGCCCCAAAATGAAGTTCATTAAATTTTTCATCCATAGACCCGTTACCACGCTTTGCTTAAACTTAGGGATCTTTCTCTTAGGTTTTTTTTGCTTAAAACAAACTTCGATCGATTTATTTCCACCCGCGCAGCTTCCAACATTAACCATTGTCACATCAGCTCCTGGACTCAACGCCCAAGAAATTGAAAAACAAATTATTCATCCCTTAGAAGAACACTTAAATACCCTGCCCCATTTAAAGCGCATGTGGTCACAAGCCAAAACCAATGAGGCCATTACGCTTTTAAAATTTTACCATGGCACGTCGATTGACTTTTCGGCCTTACATGTCCGGGAAACATTAAAGAATTTCAAATTTCCAAATGAAACAAAAACGCCTTTGGTTTTCCGGTGGGATCCCTCTGAAATGCCCATTCTTCGCGTGGATCTTTTTGCCGATATCCCA
>MGRI01000063.1:1459-8950 GCA_001798105.1 Deltaproteobacteria bacterium RIFCSPHIGHO2_02_FULL_40_11 | reverse complement strand
AGAAAATTATTCCTGCACTTGAACGCATTGAAGGCGTTGGGAAAATTAAAACCTTAGGCACACAAACAGAAGAAATACAGGTTCAAATTGATTCTGAAAAACTGGCTTCCCAAGGGCTCAGTCTTTTTCACATCACTCAAAAAATACAAAAAGAAAATATTCAACACACGATTGGAAACTATGTTGATGGCAATTTTGAACTCAGTCTGAAATTAGAAGGTCAATTGAAAACCATACAGGATATTGAAAATATCCCGATCTCTATTTCTCCTAAAAAAAATCTGTACTTAAAAGATATTGCAAATATTCAATTTGATACACAATCCATTAAAGTAATTTCTCGCGTTAATCAAAAACCCTCGATTGCCCTGGCCATCTTAAAAACACACGATGGCGCAACTTTAGATGTCATTCAAAACGTAAAAGAAACGCTCGAACATTTCAAAACAGAATATCCAATTCTAAACACAACCATTAGTAAAGATGACGGCATTTACATTCAAACCAGCCGAAAAATACTTTTTGGAAACCTCTGGCAAGGCGCCCTTTTGACCGTAATCTTTATCTTTCTCTTTCTAAGAAGCGCGGCCAGCACCCTCATTATTGTTTGCACCATCCCCATATCGCTGGTGGGAACGTTTGCATTTATGAAATATTTTGGTGTTACCCAAAATGTATTTTCATTGGCTGGGATTACACTTGCCGCAGGCATGGTGGTCGATAGTTCGGTAGTCATTTTAGAAAATATTTACAGACATTATTTTGAAGAAGGAAAATCAGCTTCCAGAGCCGCCGTTGAAGGAACACTTGAAGTAGGCATGGGCGTTTTTACGTCTGTGCTCACAACCCTTTCGATTTTTATTCCCATTGTGGTGTGTATTCATGGCGTCATTGGCATTCTTTTTAATGATATCGCATTTACATTTGTGGTGGCGCTTTCGCTATCTTTAATTGTGGGATTTACAGCCATTCCCTGCGCCGCGGCGTTGCTGCTCAAACGTTTGCGTTCCCCCTTCCCCACACCCCATACCCATTCAGAAGCGTCCCGTGGGGGGCTCAAAATGCTTTCAAAATATGCTTCGCGCATCCAGAATTTCTACCTAAACACCCTCAACTTCCTATTAGACCACCTCAAACCTGCTGCCATTTGCGTGCTTGTCATCTATGCCGCCTGCCTGTTTTCCATTGTCTTTCTGCCAGGCCTAGACCTCATTCCCCTGGGCGAGTTTAAAACCTTTGAAATGAAGATGGAACTTCCCAAAAGCACAGCCTTTGATCTTTTAAATACCAAAACCAAAGAAATTGAAAACCAGCTTTCACAGCAAAAAGACATTGAAACCTTTGCCACCACCCTTCAAGACAATGAAGCTTCCTTTTTTGTGACTTTAAAACAAGGTATCACTTCCCCAAAACACATTGACGCCTATCTAGAAAAAACTCGAAAAAACTATGCCCATATTCCAGAAAGCGAGTTACACGTTTTATCGATCCCAAAGTTGGATATGACAGAAGGCCAAGGCCCAGACATTCATCTTGTCGTTCGACATCCTGAATTTCAGATTCGAAATCAACTTGCCAATGCCCTAAAATTAAAATTATCTGAAGTGCCAGAACTGCTCTATATTGAAGCCTCCCATGAAAAAGAAACACCCAGTCTACATGTCAAATTAGATCAAGAAAAGCTCAGACGACAAAACTTAACGGCCCATGAAATCTCGCAAATTATTTATGGCAATCTAGAAGGCATCAAAGCATCTGAGATTACGACAGCCAAAGAACAAAAGGATTTCGCGATTCGGGTGATCGGGCAGGATCCGGGGCTCAGGACGACTAAAACCTTTGAAAACTTAAAAACACTTCCGCTGCCCGCAAAATCCAACGGCAAAAATATTATTTTACCCCTGAAAGAATTTGCGACGCTCACAGACGTATATGAAAACACCCAAATTCAATACGTCGATCACACGCCTGCTACGCTCGTTGGGGCCCATCTTAAAACAAAAAGACGCGCACTCAGCGAAATTCAATCAGATATTAAAAAAATAATTGGCACAAGTCACCCCGAAGCATCGAATGACCTCATTCAAATTGAAAGCGCCCTAAAAGTCCTACATGAAACGTTTTCAGATTTATTCCTGGCTTTGGTCATTGCCATGATTCTGGTGTATATGATTTTAGCGGCCCAGTTTGAATCTTTCACCCAACCCTTTTCGCTCATGCTCACACTCCCGCTTGCAGCTGTGGGACTGTGGCTCGGGGTGATGCTTTGGCAGTTTCATTTAAATGTCATTGTCATGCTTGGCATTATTCTTTTGGTTGGCATTACTGTAGACACATCGATTCTCATTATTGAATACACCAATATTTTAAGAAAGCGCGGCATGGACCGAAAAGAAGCTCTCTTATTGGCCGTAAAACATCGCATGCGCCCTATTTTTATTACCGCACTCACAGATATTTTTGGAACCCTCCCCATGGCTTTTAGTTCTGGCGCAGGGGCAGAAATGTATCAAGGTTTTGGCGTCACAACTGTTTTCGGAATGACTTCAGCCACGCTTTTAACACTTCTTGCCCTTCCCTTAACGTATGCTTTTTTTGAAGACCTGGGAGAGTATTTTCAATTAAAATGGTTACAACTGAAAACCTGGGGATTAAACAAGGAGGAGACTTCATGAAGGGACTGATGATTGTATGTGACCAAGAACTTCAAGCAGAGCTGGATTATCTGCTGAGAAGCAATGGCATTCAAACGTATACGCTTTTTAAGAATGTCCAAGGCATGGGAGAATCGGGGTTAAAACAAGGAGACTCCATTGGCCCTGGGCTCAATCTTCTGTATTGGGTTGTGCTTGAGGCAGGAAAGCTTCCTCCTTTTTTAAATGAACTTAAAACCTTTAAACAAAAGAAGTTAAAACAAAAGGGAATTCAAATTTTTGTCATTCCCGTTGAGGCATCCTATTAAATGCAAAAGTTGATTTCATTTTTTGTAAGACGTCCTGTGACGGCAAGTATGGTACTTGCCATTTTTTTGTTTCTGGGACTTTTAAGCTTAACAAAGCTCCCCCTGGATCTTTTCCCAAGCATTGGCCATCCACAACTCTCCGTGGTGACAACTTATGAGCACGCTTCCGCAGAAGAAATCGAAAAAAATATTACCAAACCCCTGGAAGAAGAACTTTCTTTCTTAAAAAACCTTTTTTACTTAACGGCTACGTCTGAAGAAGGCATCTCTCGAATTCACCTTTTGTTTCAATGGGGCTCAGACATGGATTTTGCAGCCCTGGAGGTCCGAGAAAAATTAGACCTGGTGAAAAATGATCTTCCAGAATCAGCCGAAGAACCCAAAATTGAACGCTTTAATCCCAATGCAGATCCTATTTTGGTTTTAAATTTAGTTGAGGACAACGAAAAAGAAGACTTAAGACAAATTGCACAAACAAAAATAAAGCCCAAACTGGAACGTATTTTAGGGGTAGCTCAAATTCGCGTCCTAGGGGGGCAAGAAAGCGAAATTGAAGTTGCCGTTGACCCAGACCGACTTACAGGAATGGGGCTTGCGATCAATGACATTACACAAGCCCTCTCCCAGGCCAATATTTATACCCAGGGAGGATCTGTTCGATATGGAAACTATGATTTACTGATTAAAACATCTGCCAAATTTCAAAGTTTAGAAGAGATTGAAAACACGATTATTCGTATTCAAAACAAAAATCCAATTTATTTAAAAAATGTGGCCACCGTTCACTGGCGCAAAAAAGAAGTTAAAACGGTTGCCACTTTAAATGGAAAGCCCTCGGTTTCAATTGCCGTTTTTAAAGAAGCAAGCGGCAATACGCTGACCATTTCCAAGCAAATTCAAAACATGCTTCAAACCCTTCAAAAAGACACACATACCCACATTGAAATGACCTATGACCAATCCCAGCATATTTCAGATTCCATTTCATTGGTCAGAGGAAATGCCATTCTGGGAGCACTCTTAACCATTCTTGTTTTGTTTATCTTTTTAAGAAACTTTGCATCTACTTTTATTCTTGTTTTAGCCATTCCTTTTTCTATTTTATGTTCACTTTCTTTATTTTATGTCTACAATGTCACTTTAAATATTTTTTCATTGGCTGGGATTGCGTTGGCTTTGGGCATGGCCGTAGATGCCTCGATTGTTATTTTAGAAAATATTTTTGTACACCTTCGCAATCAAGAAAAACCACAAACCGCAGCCACCCATGCAACGGTTGAAGTCTCAGGAGCTGTCATTGCCTCTACGCTTACAACCCTGGCCGTCTTTATTCCCATTCTTTTTGTACAAGGCCCGATTGGTTTAATTTTTAAGGATCTTTCTTTGGCCATCCTCTTTGGTTTATTTTTCTCGATGCTCATTTCATTTTTATTTATCCCTATGGTTTCTTCACAAATTCTCGACTTCACCCAGATGTCAGAACGCCTGGAATCTAAAATCGAGCGCTGGAAAAATATTGTTGTTTTTGGGCTTAAAATTTTAGACCGAATTTCCAGCCTGGGCGCCAGACTGCATCGGCTCCTAAAACCTGAAAGCATGATTGAAAAAGCCATTGAAGGCACAAAAGCAGGTGAATCGAAAGTCACAAAAATCCAAGAAAAAGTTACAATAGGCTACGAAAAAACGTTGAAAGAAGCCATTCGCAGCTGGCAATCTCGCTTAAGTATTATTGTCATCATCTTTTTTGTTTTCATTGTTTCTGTGTGGTTTTTGCCCGACACTGAGTTTTTTCCAGAAAGCACACAAAAATTTTATGAAATTGGACTTTCCTATCCTAGGGGCACTTCCTTAGAATATACCCATCAAAAAGTACTTTCTTTTGAAAAAGAAATTCAAGACATGAAAAACATTCAAAGCACATCCACACAAATTCAATCTGCAAACGCAAAACTTTTAGTGCAGATGAAAGAAGAAAGAAAAACACATGCCACACTCGAAGCGATTCGTGCACTGTTAAAGATGCAGCCGGATCTTCATTTTCATCTTACAGCCTTAAATCCCCTGACAGGCATCACACAAGGATTAAATTCAAATCAACTTGATTTTAAACTGAAAGGACTGGACGCAAAAATCCTAAGAGACACTGGCACAAAACTTCAAGCCGACCTTCAAACGTTAAAAGGCGTTGAGTCGATTGAACTCTCTGATGAAAAAACGGAACCTCAAATGCTGATTCGGATTGATCGCGCCAAAGCTTCAGATGTGGGGTTAACCTCTCAAGACATTTCTGAAAGCCTCAAACAAAAACTGCATGGCATAGAAGCAACCCAGTTTTCACAAAATGGTAAAGAAATCCCCATTTTGGTACGCAGTCAAAAAACAAAAATTTATACTCAAAAAGAGCTTGAAAACCTTTCTATTTTGTCCCCTTATGGAAAGCATATTTCATTGGGGGCCATTGCAAGTTTTCAAGAAGTCTTTGCCCCCCCTAAACTCACACGTGAAGAAAAAGAAAGAACCGTTACACTTTTAACAACACTTTCACCCGGAACATCGATTTCGGATTTTTTAACCCGCCTTCCCACATTGGATTTACCCCCCCAAACACGCTTCACAACAGGGCCGAATGTTTCTCTTTTTCAAATGTCATTTGTGTCTTTAAAAACAGCGCTCATCATTGCCATTATTTTAATTTATCTCATTATGGCCGCCCAATTTGAATCCTTGGTACATCCGCTCACCATTTTATTTTCTGTCCCCCTGTCCCTCATTGGCATTACCACAGCCTTGGTGGTTACAGGAAAAATGCTCAGCATTTCTGCTTTTATTGGCATTATTATTTTGGTGGGGATTTCTGTAAATAACGCCATTATCTTAATCGATTATATTAATATTTTAAGGCGGCGGGGCATGGACCGCGAAGAAGCCATTTTGGCTGCAGGAAAAAGACGGCTTCGTCCTATTTTAATGACGTCTCTTACAACCACACTCGGGATGCTCCCTTTGGCATTGGGCATTGGAGCCGGAACAGAACTCTACCAGCCGCTTGCAATTGTGGTTTTTGGCGGCATGATTAGCTCTACCTTTTTAACACTTTTATTTATTCCTACAATTTATTGCTTTTTTGACGACCTGGGCGATATACTGGGATTAGGCGTTTTAAAATTACAAGTCGCAGCTTCGAAAGCTGCCGAAGGCACCCAAAACACAGAACCTTAAATGAAAAACTTCTACCTCCTTTTGGTCGTCATTTTGGTTTCGTGCAGTTCAACGCCCAAACCCGTTCAAAAACCGATTTCAGATAATTATGATCAATTGTGGAATGCGGCTTATAAAGTTGCGATCACCTACCCCTTAAAAGACTTTTCCAAAAAATCGGGCACCCTAGAAAGCGAATGGATTTATTTAGAAGAAAATCACAGGTATAAATTTTTTATTACACTTGAAAAGAAGGTTGATACCTTTCAACTTGAAATTGATACATTGCATCAAACGCAGGCTTCAAAACAAGCACCTTGGAGGTGGCATGCGCCACTTTCCAATATTCAAGAACAACTCAAAATGAAAATTCATGAAAGCTTATCTTAAATTTGAAATTCCACGCGTTGCTCTTTTTTATGGTGCCATGAGTGGCATTGCACTGATTTGGATTTACTTTGCAGATTTTAAATTTACTTTTTTTGGAACCCAGGGCATTGTGCTTGCCACATTGATTGCCTTTACACTTTTTGTGCTTTCCAACGAATGTTCAGATAAAACAAAGTGGGGACAAAAACTAACAAACTTGTTTAAAGATATGCTGACCCCGCTTCCTACGGGAACGATCCTACTCTTGGCTGTGTTCAGCGCCGTAGGTGAAGAACTCCTCTTTCGAGGCGCCATTCAAAACCAATTTGGGCTTGTGATTGCAAGCGTCCTGTTTGGCTTGATGCACTTTCCAGTGATGCCTGTCATGATTCCTTGGACAATCACTGCAATGCTGATGGGATTTGTTTTGGGAGGACTTTACATGTACTCCGGGAATCTCCTGGCCCCGATTTTACTTCATTTCCTCATCAATTTTTTAAACATCTGGGCCATGAATCAAAAACATGGGTTTGATTGGACGAAGTAAGGAACCTATCTAAGCCCCTTCAAAAAAAGACTCACACGTATCGGGTCCCGTACCAGGCCTTGCATTTAAAAGAAGCCCAACCGTTGCTTGCACACTGGCTCTCCGTATGTCTTTCAGCCTCTCTAAACCCTGAAGAAATTCTTGAGGCCAATTTTTTTGGGATTGAACAGCAGCTACGATGCTCTTATTAAGCGAGACATCATTCGCTTTAATTAGGTTAAGAAGTTCTGGCCACACAGCTTCAGGCCATTTTTTTTGAAAACGGAGCGTATCTACCATTGTTCGAATCGTTGAATCATCACCTTTCAGCAAAAATGGAATTTCATATTGAACTGCTTCTGGTAAGTCCGCTTTAAATCGCAGAGCGTACGCTACGGGTCCTCTTACAAAACTACTGGGATCTCTCAAAAGCTTT
>MGRI01000063.1:0-1295 GCA_001798105.1 Deltaproteobacteria bacterium RIFCSPHIGHO2_02_FULL_40_11 | reverse complement strand
TGACATGTTCGTTCCAACATCACGCACGTCAATAAAGGGGCGCATCATTAAAGTTCCCTCTGAAGTTAACGTATTACAAAGTTGATTTGTTGCAATAATCGGAATCTCATAAAAGGAGACTGTTGCTTTAGGAAGTTCCGGTATAATGGCATCAAACTGGTAAATATCAGTAATTCCTCTATTTTTTTGAGCATCACCAGGGGCCATTTTTGAAACTCTAGATAGTAAAATGGTACCATTCTCTACGCGTTCTCTTATTTTATAAAGAGCTTCGTCGAATTCTGTGCTTAAAAGAATGCCAGAAACAGCAGGATCTACTTCAACTTCTGTTCTCCCTTCCCCTGGAGGAAAAATAAAACCTCTTAAGGAGACTTTTTTTGCCTGAGCATCAGACTTCATTTCCAGGAGTTTCTCTTCTTCTTCAAATGACAGGACGTTTTCATCTTCTTCTGCAAAACGCGAAAAAGCGTTTCCAGCGGTTTGAGAAAATGTTTCTAAGTTCCATTTTCGAATGAGTGTTTCTTGGAGGGTTTCTCCTTGTTTGATCTCAACAGATAAGTGAACAACCTTTCCCTCAGTTTCTTCACGAACGTCAAATGGCTCAAACCAAAGATCATAAATAACACTACTTGAAACTGCTCCCCCCGCTAAAACTGGAACTCTATGGGTTACGACAGAAAGAACAGGATCTTCTACCCCCTGCTCAGTAAATTTTCTAAAGAGATCATTTCGAATTTGATCGTTCAACAGTATCTTATAGACAGATTCGTTGTATTTGATCTCTTTTGGACGCCCCGGCTGCTTTAACCAAGAAAATTGAACCCCGTATTGAGATGTTTTTCCTTCTTCATCCGCCGCTGAGGATATGACAAGCTGAGCATTTGCATCAAAATCATAGAGAATATATCCCTGGGTCTTTCCCGTAAGCTCTCGAAGATTTGGAGGAGTATAACCTTCTTGTTTTTTTGCATCTGCCCATTCTTTCAACGCGCTAAATAAGACGCCTGAAAAAGAGAGTGAATCGAGCTCCATGTGGCCGGTTCTAAAAGCAACTTGCATGGTATAAAAATCTCCTTCAGGAGTTTTTGTCTTAACAACCATTAGCCCTCTCATTTTTTGCTGGGGCCCAACCTGGATTCGTATGGAATCATTAGAAAACTGGTCTCTATAGATAGGCAACATAAGTGCCACTTCCTGTCCTTGACGTTTTTCATAATAACTATTGAGAGCTTCAAATAAAATTGCAGCAATTCCATCCTTACTTGCCTCCAATTCAATAGGAGGAATGCTGGGTT
>MGRI01000062.1:25210-27006 GCA_001798105.1 Deltaproteobacteria bacterium RIFCSPHIGHO2_02_FULL_40_11 | reverse complement strand
TTTTAACGAAATATCCCCCCATTGGCAAGGCTTAATTGGCCGAAGGATCGCCCTTAAAAAAAGGGTTTGCGGTAGATGCCCCTTCAATTTCAATACGGGTTGCATACGCTGGTTTTTGGACCCGAAAAAGGTCTGGTTTTAATGCTTTTGGATTAAGATCAAATTCTTCCCACCCCATATGGATAAACTCTTCTGTGTGTGTATTCGTAAGCCGAAGTTCTCTGGGATAATAAAACCTGTCCTTTTCTCTTTTTTGTATCCCAATAAACTCCAAACGATATTTTGGGGAAGCTTTCATTTTTTCGTACGTTTTTTGAGAAAAGAAAAGAAGCCCTAAAAGATCTTTTTGGTTTAAATTTAAAGGAAGAATAGCCCGTAAAAATCGCGCATCTAATTTTCCTTCATAAAACTTCTCATAGGGAATGTCATAATATTGCATCTTGTTTTCACGCGTCGTTATCACTGAAAGCGGAACGCCAAAGAAATTCCCCGTTTCAATGCGAAGATCTCCTGGCTTTTTGGCAACCACAATCAGCTCTAAAGATCCTTTACCCTCTTTTAGAGAAAAATAGGCTTTGCCCATGCCTCGAAAACTTTGAATTTTTTCATTGTTATAAGACAGTTTCTCTAAAACGTCGGCATCGGATACCACCCCTTGAAGCGTGGGCGCACAGGAAAGACATAAAAAACAAAGCCATACATAACGTTGCACTCCTTTAAAGATACTTTATTTGTCTTGGGCAGGAAAGCGATTTTTTAATTTTTCTTGAATGCTTTTTAACGTTTTTGGATCGGGGTCAAATTCCATAACCCTTTGATACAATTCTTGGGCTTTTAAAAGCTCCCCTTCTTTCACATATAAATCTGCCAGATGCTCCAAAATAACAGGTTCCTTGGGTTTTAGTTTGGAAGCTTTTTCGAGCCAAATTTTTGCGTTTTTCAAATCCCCTTTTACAAAATAAAGCCACCCCAAACTATCTTCGATATATCCTTCGCCTGGTTTTAGCTTTAAAGCCTCCAGAATCAGTTTTTCAGCTTTGTCTAAATCTTTATTTTGAAGCGCATACGTATACCCAATAAAATTCAACGCATCTGCATTTTTGGGATTGAGTTCTATAATTTTTTCCATGGTAGAAACGGCCTTCTCCACTTTTCCATCCTTATCGTACATGGCCCCTAAATAATAAAGTAGCCTTTCTTCTTTTGGAAATTTTTGAATGCCTTGATGTAACACTTCAATGGCCTTTTTAAACTCATTTTGTTTTTCATAAGAAGAAGCTAAAAGATCATAGTACTGGTTTTGCCCTGGATATTTTTTTAAAACCGCCTGGGCTTGAGCGATGGCATCTTCAAAACGCTTTTCATTTTGAAGAAGCGTAATTAAATGTGCTGTCGCATCTAAATAAAGCGTAGAGTCTTCCGTAATTTTTTGGAGCATTTGAATCGCTTTATGGGTTTCTTTTGTTTTTTCATAGACAGCGGCTAAATAAAACTTCAGCCGATCAGAGTCTGGGTTTTCTTTTAAAAGTTCTTCAAATTCTTGTTTGGCTTGCGAAAAATTTTCCATTTCAAAATAAATCAGCCCCACGCGCACACGATTGTTTAAATCTGTGGGATCTTGATATTTTAAATCTTCCAACAACCGAAGCGCTTTTTTATACTGTTTTTGAGCCAGCATCAGTTGAATGGCTTTTCTCAGTAATCGAGGAGAACCCCCTGTGCTTTCAAGGGTTTTTAAATACACGTCAATGGCTTTATTGGGTTCGTTCTTGGTTTCGTAATACAGTCCCAATGCA
>MGRI01000062.1:24175-25183 GCA_001798105.1 Deltaproteobacteria bacterium RIFCSPHIGHO2_02_FULL_40_11 | reverse complement strand
ATTTCCATATAAATTTTCCCTAAGTAGTAGTACGCCAAAAACGATCTGGAATCTTGTTTTAAAAGTTTTCGAAGTGTAGCAATGGCTTTTAAATAATTTTTTTCTTCCGCATGAAGCGTTGCCAAAAAGATATAGGCTTTTTCATTTTCAGGATCGAGCGCTAAAACTTTTTCATAATGGCCCTTGGATTTTTCATATTCTTTAAGCGCCCCCAAAAGCCCTCCCATGAGTAAATGTGCATCGATATCTTTGGGGTTTAATTTAATGGCCATTTCTAAATGCTCTTTGGAAAGTTCAAGTTCTGATTTTTTTAAATACTCTTCTGCAATTTTGGTATGGACATAACCAGCTGCAGGATCCAATTTTAAGGCCGCTTTATAATATTCAATGGCCTCTGTGCTATTTCCCTGGTAAGAAGCCATTTGACCCAGGGAATAATAAAACAACGCTTCTTGAAGTTTTTCATTTTCAGATAATTTTCTGGGTGTGGCGATCAGCGATCCGCCATCGTCGTATTTTCCATTGAGAATCTTTTTGGGAAACCCCTTCGAGTGCTCCTTAAATTGTGTGGGTAAAAATTCCCATGCCCCATACCCTACCAATGCAATCCCCACCCCAACCAAAAAGAGCCTTGTCGTTAAGAAAGATTGTTTTTTAAAATTAAATTGCATGTACGACCACCTTCACGTTAAATCTAAAGCCGAGATGGAAGTGGTTAAGTCGCTGGTGCACTTTCTGGATTTCAAATCCTTGAGCAGATATCTATCGGTACCTGCGGTGGGTTCGATTCCCATACACTTCCGCCAACGATCCCCTCAACATCTCGTTCTTATTTAGTTTATCGGTTTTCTGGGATGGAACTTGAGGCCTCAGGCCTATAAACTTGACGGCCGCCAAAAGCTTCAATAAAGTGCCCTCCAATGGGCGAAAAACCTAAGATTATTAAGCGCTACCAAAACCGAAAGCTCTACGACACAGAACAAAGCTGCTATGTAACGCTCGAAGACC
>MGRI01000062.1:13570-24156 GCA_001798105.1 Deltaproteobacteria bacterium RIFCSPHIGHO2_02_FULL_40_11 | reverse complement strand
AAGAAGATATTACAGCCACGACGCTCACCCAAATTATTTTTGAAACAGAAAAAAAGTCGAACAAGGTTATTCCGCTCCACCTATTGCAAGACATTATTAAAGGTTCCGGGGGTTCGATTTCACATTTTTTTCAAGAAAAAATTAAACCCAGCATTGAAAAAACGGTAAAAACATCTGCCAAAGAACTGGTACAAGTAGGGCATGAAATTCAACGCAAGTTTGAAGAAGTTACTGGAAAATCGCATCTGCACCAAGAAATCAATCGCCTCAGACAAAAAATTCAAGATTTAGAAAAAAAGATTAAGTCTTTAACAGAATCGGATCCCGATTAACGCGATAAGATACTAAAGGCCATCGCGTCGTATACGTTTATTCTTCCCCCTGTTACAGAAATGTCTTTCATCGCAGGGATCGGCTCTACGGTATTTAAAAGTAAATCTTTAATTTCTAAAGCCGTTAAATGCGGTTTATGTGCCCAAAGCAGGGCGATCGCCCCAGACACATGCGGTGTGGCCATGGATGTCCCACTTAAAGTGTCATACAAATTATTGGGAAACGTACTATAAATGGCTACCCCAGGTGCAGCCACATCTACGGTCGTGGCACCATAATTTGAAAAAGAGGCTTTTTGGTCCCATGCATCTACCGCTGCCACAGAAATAATATTCTCGACGTCATAGGTTGCAGGATACAAAGGCACTTCGTCATTATTTTGATTATAATTTCCAGAGGCGGCAATAAATAAAACCCCAGCCTCTTTGGCCATCTGAATGGCTTCTAATAAAGGTTCCGAAAAACCGCCGCCACCCCAACTGTTATTTAAAACCTTTGCGCCATTATCCACGGCATAAGTCACACATTGAACGGCATTGTGGACCGATCCCCATCCACTTTTTCCTAAAAATTTACACGGCATAATGGAAACATGGGGACTCACACCAATGGTGCCCAACTGATTATTCACCAAAGCCCCAATTGTGCCCGCCACGTGGGTTCCATGATGATTATCGTCCATGGGGTCATTATTCAAACTTACAAAATTCCATCCATGAATATCATCAATAAAACCATTGCCATCGTCATCCATCCCATTTCCGGGAATTTCATTGGCATTCACCCACATATTTAAATTTAAATCTTCGTGATTGTAATCTACGCCGGTATCGATCACAGCCACAATGATATCTCGATTGCCAAAGGTAAAACTGGTCCACGCCTTTGGCGCATCGATCATGCGAATACCATAGCTTCTTGCAAATAAAGGATCATTAAACCCTGGGCCTGGCTGTGGATCCGGATCTGGGAATTCTCGTGGCGGAAAGATGCCCGCTTGCGTTGAAACCAAGTAATTGGGAGTGGCATATTTTACACCCGGCAATTGCTCAAAATAGCGCAGCGCTTCTTCAACGCTTTGTCCATCTTTGAGTTCAATCAATTCCAAATTGGGAACAATCATGTCTTTTTCAATGGTTTGAGCGCCAATGTCTTGAACCATCACTTCTTTGTCATAGGTTTGGACATTGGACAAAAAGCGAACCAGGATTTCGCCTTCAATATAAGGATATTCAAAAATTCGATCTCTATCTTTCGTTAGCGCATTTTTTGAAAGAATAAGAATTCCAAATACAACCAACGTTCCACACAAAATCTTTTTCATAGGCCACCTTCTTTAAATGTTACGATCTACTTAGCTTTTCGGCAGCCCCCTAAAAATATTTATTAAAGACAAATTAAAAATATTTGCGTATAAAATATGAATGATTCATTTCTTTACTGGGAAAGGCGGCGTTGGCAAAACCACGCTATGCATCCAAAAAGCGCATGTCCTTGCAAATGAGAATAAAAAAGTCCTTTTGGTGGATCTTGACCCTCACGGGAGCCTGAAAAACGCTTTTCAAATTAAAAAATTAGGGTTTAAACCCAAAAAATTGGCGCCCAATATCGATGGCTGCCTCCTTACGCCCAAAGAAGCCCTCAAGGAATATGCCATTCAACAAATCAAACTCGAAACACTTTATAATCTATTTTTAGACAATCAAATGATTCACTTTTTTTTAGAGGCTGCCCCGGGCGTTTCTGAAGTTGCCCTCATGGGAAAAATTTTTTACCTGGAACAAGAAAAAAAATGGGATGACTTAATTATTGATACCCCGGCCACAGGGCATGGGCTTTATCTGTTTCAAGCACCCAAAGTTTTTTTAGACATTGCCCAAACAGGTCCGATCGCCAAGCGGTCAAAAGATCTTTTTGAAATGCTGGGCAAAAAAGAAAGATCACAAATTCATGTGGTCTGTATCCCAGAAGAATTGCCCGTGGAAGAAACGATTGAACTGGTACAAAAGATCGCAACACTTAAACTTCCGCTGGGCGATGTTATCATGAATAAAGTTCTCCCCCATTTAGAAACTTTAAAATCCACAGAACTATCCCCTGCTTTAAAGCAATTAAAAACATCACCAAAGATTGAAATGGCACTCCTAAAATATAAAAAAAGAATTGAACTCCAAAAAAAGTATATTCAAAAACTTGAGACAAAGTTGTCTTTAAAAACCCAAAAAATTGAACACCATGAAACATCTGCTTAAACTTTTAAAAGAAAAAAAGATGTTGGTCATTGGCGGCACAGGCGGTGTTGGCAAAACCACTTTATCGTGTGCCTTGGCCTTAAAAGCTGCCAAACTTGGCAGAAAAACCTTGGTTTTAACGATTGATCCCGCCAAACGCTTGGCCACCACTTTGGGGTTAGATATCAAACGCGATGAGCCCCAAAAAGTAAAAATGGACCCGCCAGCTCCGCTTTGGGCCATGGTCTTAAACACCCAAAAAACATTTGATGCCTTAATTCGAAAATATGCCCCCTCTCAAGAAATTACAGATAAAATTCTATCCAATCGCATCTATCAATATTTAGCATCTTCCATGGCAGGCACAGAAGAATACATGGCTTTAGAAAAACTCTACGAGCTTCATGAAACCAAGGCTTTTGATTTCATTGTTTTAGACACGCCCCCCACGCAACATGCCGTTTCTTTTTTAAACGCGCCCGATCGACTTACAAATTTCTTAGATGAAAATACGATGAAGTGGTTTTTAAAGCCGAGCTTTAAAGCTGGAAAGCTTGGTCTTAAACTTTTTTCTTCCGGTTCTAAAATTTTTTCAAAAGTTTTAGAGCGCGTCACGGGACTTAAAATTTTACAAGACCTTGCAGAATTTCTCATCAGTCTTCAGACATTCTATCAAGGGTTTAAAGAAAGAACACAAAAAGCAAAAACAATTCTGTCTCACACAGACACATCGTTTTTCATTGTAACGCATCCTGAAACAACACTTTTACAACAAGCTCTCACTTTTCAAGAACACTTGCTCCAAAAAAACATTCACATGGATGCCATTTTAATGAATCGCGTAACATCTACAATTCCCCTTTCCCCCGAAGAAAAAGATGAAATGGATGCGCTCGATATCCAGAAATTTTCAAAGTCAGATCAAATGGTGTTCGATATTTTTCAAAGTTATGAAAACTTGGCCCAATCTGAAAAAAAAGAAATCCAGGCTTTTCAGGAACAATTACCCAAAGACGTACATGTTTTTGAAATTCCTTTTTTTGAAGAAGATATTTATGATATAAAAGGACTCAATCGGCTGAACTTACACATATTTTGATGAAACTCATTCAAGATCTTCAATTTGGTTTTCGATGCGCTTTCCAAGGCATCCCCTATTTGTTTCGACATACAAGTCTTTTACGGCTCGCAGCAATTCCAATTGTGCTCAATATTGGTCTTTTTATGGGCTTGATTTGGCTCATTTATAGCAAACTGGGAGATCTCATTGCGCTTTTGGTTTCAAAGCCCGAAGCTTGGGCTTGGCTCATTTTTTATTATATTTTGATGGCTTTGGCTTTCTTATTTGTTTTAATTTTGGGCACATTTCTTTTATGCCTTATTGGAAATATTCTCGCCGCCCCCTTTCATGAGTGGATGAGTGAAAAAGTTCGTGAACTTGAAATTGGAAAAAAAGAAGAGCGCCCGTTTTCTTTCAAAGTTTTATTTCAAGAAGGCAAAAGAATGATTGGAACCCAAATTAAAAAATTGTCTTTGATTTTGTTTCTAGAAGTTTTGGTATTGCTCCTTATTTTCATTCCTGTTTTTGGAACTGTTTTAAGCGGCGCTTTAACGTTGATTCTTTTGGCCCTCCAATTTATTGATTTTCCCCTAGAAATTGAAAAGCTCTCTGTTCAAGAACAAAGAAACAGGTTTTTGAAATTCCCAGGCGCCTGGCTTGGGTTTGGCGCAGGAATTTCAATTCTACTTGCCATTCCTATTCTTAATTTTTTAATTTTGCCCGCAGGCGTTGTGGGCGCTTCGCTCTTATATTATAGAAGATTATTGTAGGTAGATTATTTCTTTGAAACTTGCTTGTTTTTAGGCTGATACATCTTTTTAAAGATTTCGTAAGATCTTAAATACCCGATGGCCTGCTGCAATTGATGGTCAAATTGAACGGCTTCAGATTGCGGGAATTCCTCTTTTTTCACTTCTTCTTTTTTCTTCCCATTTTTAATATGCTGGGGGAGATCTTCTTCCCGAAAACGACTTTTTTGTGTTTTTAGCTTTTCTGCTTCTTCTTTTAAAACTTTTGGATCCCGCTGTTCAACTTCAATATCAGGCTCTAATCCACTTTCTTGGATAGACCTTCCACTTGGGGTGTAATATTTTGCAATCGTGAGCTTCAATCCCGACTGATCATCCAGTTCAATCACTTGCTGAACAGATCCTTTCCCAAAGGTTTTGGTCCCAATTAAAAGTGCACGTTGATGGTCTTGAAGGGCGCCGCCCACAATTTCAGAAGCAGAGGCTGAAGCCCCATTTACCAAAACAACAATGGGAACATCTCTCCAGGTTCCAGATTTATGCGCATATTCAACATCTTTATTTTCTTTAAGTCTTCCCATGGTTGAAACAATAATACCCTTTTCTAAAAATAAATCGGATACTTTCACCGCTTGGTCTAAGAGCCCACCGGGGTTATTTCTTAAATCTAAAACCAGGCCCTGTAATCCCAGTTGTGGTTGATCTGTTTTGGATTGATATTTTTTAGATTGCCGATCTAATTGCGTTAAAGCGCTTCTTAAATCTTGGTGAGTTCTTTCTTGGAAGTTTGCAACGCGTACGTAGCCAATATCTTCTTTTAGCATTTCAAATTTTACAGATTTTACCTTAATAATGTCTCGAACAACTTTAAATTCCTTGGGCTCCGTTAACCCTTCGCGCAGAATTGTAATTTGAATGGGCGTTCCTTTTTTGCCACGCATTTTACTCACTGCTTCCATTAAATTCATTTTATCTGTGTATTCGTCTTCAATTTTAATAATTTTGTCATTGGCTTTGAGGCCTGCTTTATCTGCGGGCGTACCTTCTAAAGGCGTAATAATGGTAAGGACACCATCTTTCATGGTAATTTCAATGCCCAGGCCGCCAAATTCACCCGAAGTATCCACTTTCATTTCCTTAAAGAGCTCTGGCGTTAAAAAGTTCGTATGCGGATCTAACGTGGCAAGCATGCCCTTAATGGCGCCGTACACCAATTCTTTAATTTCAACTTCTTCCACATAATTACTTTCAACAAAGTTTAAAACCTTCAGCAAAATGCCAATTTTTTGATAATGATTGGGCGGTGTTTTATTGGCTTCGACACTGGGTTCAAACAAGCCTCTTAAAGCAATCCCCAGAATTAAACCACTTAAGGCTACGGCAACGAGTAAGAATTTTTTGGATTTAAAAAATGATCTCATAGTGGTTTTATCGGCTAAGTATTGAAAAAGTTTAAGAAAATTCTTATCAATTGTCAATTTGATTCAGCTTTGCTATATTTTTAGGCTTCATGACGTCCACAAAACCCAAACTTCGAGACCTTCTTAAAAAACGCATTTTGCTCATCGATAGCGCCATGGGCACAGCCCTTCAAACAAAGAATCTCACACCCAAAGATTTTGGAGGCGAATCTTATGAAGGCTGTTTTGAAAAGTTAAATCTTTCAAAGCCTGAAGTCATTCGCAGCATTCACGAAGAAAATTTAAAGGTCGGATGCGATATTCTGGAAACCAATACGTTTGGGGCCACACCGCTTGTCTTAGAAGAATATGGTCTTGCAAGCGCAACCCATGAAATCAATTACGAGGCGGCTAAACTGGCTCGAAAAATTGCGGATGCCTATTCTACGCCTGAAAAACCCAGATATGTGGCAGGCTCCATTGGCCCCACGACCAAGGCGATTACCGTTACAGGCGGCGCCAGTTTTTCTGAAATGGTGGATCACTTTTATGCCCAAGTCAAAGGGTTGGCCTTAGGAGGCGTGGACTACTTTCTTCTAGAAACCTGCCAAGATACTCGAAACATTAAAGCTGCCCTCAAAGCCATCGATCAGTTAAATGAAAAAAGAGGGAATAGTAATCTTACGACTTTAGACGTAGCAGTGTCGGTTACGATTGAGCCCATGGGAACCATGCTTGCCGGGCAAACCATTGAGGCCTTGTATGCTGCTGTAGAACATAAAGATCTTTTATACCTGGGTCTAAATTGCGCAACGGGGCCTGAATTTATGACAGATCATATTCGTTCGCTTTCTAAAATTTCAAAATTTCCAGTGGCATGCGTTCCCAATGCCGGCCTTCCAGATGAAGACGGGACTTATTTAGAAACACCCAAAATGATGGCTGAAGTTCTAGAGCGTTTTTTAAACCATAAATGGATTAATCTTTTGGGCGGATGCTGCGGCACAACGCCCAAACACATGGAAGCTTTTTTAGAAATTTCGAAAAAAGCGCCTCCCAGGCCGATGAACACCCAAAAATTTCACATGCTTTCTGGCATTGATGCTTTGGAAATTACAGAAGAAATGCGCCCTGTCATTGTGGGCGAACGCACCAATGTGATTGGGAGCCGCAAATTTAAAACACTCATTTGTGAAGAAAAATTTGAAGAAGCTTCTGAAATTGCAAGAGCGCAAATTAAAAAAGGGGCTCAAATTATAGATGTGTGCTTGGCAAACCCCGATCGAGACGAAATGCATGACATGAAAAACTTTTTAAGTCATGTCATCAAAAAAATTAAAGCGCCTCTCATGATCGATTCTACCGATGCCAGCGTGATTGAAGAAGCACTCACCTATAGCCAAGGAAAAGCGATTATTAATTCCATTAATTTGGAAGATGGGGAAGAGCGATTTGAAAAAGTCGTTCCGATGGCTCAAAAACAGGGTGCGGCCTTGGTGGTTGGCACCATTGATGACGATCCCAAACAAGGCATGGGGATTACACGTCAAAGAAAATTGGAAATTGCAAAACGTTCTTATCAATTGTTAACGCAGAAATATAATGTGCCAGAAGAAAATATTTATTGGGATCCCTTGGTTTTTCCCTGCGCCACAGGAGACGCACAATATGTGGGCTCTGCCCAAGAAACCATTGAAGGTATTCGGCTTATTAAAAAAGAATTTCCAAATACAAAAACGATTTTAGGCGTTTCAAATGTCAGTTTTGGGTTACCCACTTCGGGAAGAGAAGTTTTAAATTCTGTATTTCTCTATGAATGTGTCAAAGCGGGCTTGGATTTAGCCATTGTGAATTCCGAAAAACTCATTCGTTATGGCGCCATCTCGAAAGAAGAAATACAATTGGCAGAAGATTTGCTCTATAACCGCGGGACAGATCCGATCACAAACTTTGCCAATCACTTTCGGACTCAAAAACCAAAATCCAATTTGCCCAAAGAAATTTTGCCACTCGACCAAAGGCTTTCAAATTATATTTTAGAAGGTTCGAAAGATGGCCTGACACAAGATTTAGATGAGGCGCTTCAAACCCAAAAACCACTCGACATTATTAACGGCCCGCTCATGCGGGGGATGGATGAAGTGGGGAGGCTTTTTAATAAAAATGAAATGATTGTGGCGGAAGTTTTGCAAAGCGCAGAAGCCATGAAGGCGTCTGTCCGACATTTAGAGCCACACATGGAAAAGAAAGACACACAGTCCAGGGGAAAGGTTCTTTTAGCAACGGTAAAAGGCGATGTGCACGATATTGGAAAAAACCTGGTTGAAATTATTCTTTCCAATAATGGATTTGAAGTGATTAATTTGGGGATCAAAGTGCCCCCTGAAGTTTTAATTCAAAATGCAAAAAAACATAACCCACATATGATTGGGCTTTCGGGGTTGCTTGTAAAATCCGCCCAGCAAATGGTGGTCACGGCCGAAGATTTTTCAAAAGCAAAAATTCAAATTCCACTTTTAGTCGGCGGCGCAGCACTTTCTTCGAAGTTTGTGGATCAAAAAATTTCAAAAGCCTATACGGGAACGGTCATTTACGCCCAAGACGCGATGCATGGGTTGGAACTTGCAAAAACGGTGATTGATGCCACCCGTTTTAAAAAACTCCAGACAGAACTGGCGGAAAAAAGAAAAGCAGATGTCATCCAGAAATCAAAGGACGAAGGATCTCAAAGTCATCCTAGCGAAGCCCGTCATCCCTCGCCCCGCGAAGGATCCCAAGTCCGCATTTTACCAAAAGTCCCAAATCCACCCGACTATAAAAGACATGTGCTCAGATACACTCAAGTCGATGAAATCATCCCTTTTATAAACCCCATGATGCTCTACACCAGACATTTAGGAATTAAAGGACCCGTTGCGAAAGAACTTCAAAAAACCAATTCACACCCCGAGTTACGCGTAAAATTAAGAAATGAAGCCACCAAAGCGCTGGAAATTTATGACGCTGTGCAAGAAGTCAAAGAAACTTATAAGCGGTCGGATGTTTTAAGGCCTGCTGCGATGTACCAATTTTTTAAAGCTCAAAGTGAAAAAAATAAACTGCATGTGTATGCCGCGCCAAAAGATAAAAAACCCATTTATACGTTTACATTCCCCAGACAAACCAAAGAACCTTATTTATGTATGAGCGATTATGTTCACCCTGAAAATGATTCCATTTGTATGATGGCAACAACGATGGGGAAAAATTTAAAAAAAGAAGCCGATCGCCTCAAAGACAAGGGCGACTATTTAAAGTCGCATATTTTACAAGCCTTAGCTGTAGAAGGCGCAGAAGCGTATGCGGAATTTTTACACAAACAAGTTCGAAGAATGTGGGGCATTCAAGATGCAGAAGATCTTTCGTTGGAACATATTTTTCAAGCCCGGTACACAGGCAAAAGGTTTTCTTTTGGTTACCCTGCCTGCCCCGAACTGGAAGACCAAAAACTGCTTTTTGATATCTTAAAACCAGGGGATATTGGCATTGAATTGACAGAAGGCTACATGATGGACCCCGAAGCTTCCGTTTCGGCCCTCATCCTCCACCACCCCGACGCCAAGTATTTTTCGGTATAATGCGCCCCAAATTGTCATTTCGCCCCACCAAAAAATAGACACTCTAACCCATGAATATTACTCAGCTTTTTAGCGACCCCTAAAAATCGCTCAAATCCTAAAACAGTTTTACCCCCTCCCGAACTCCGCCCAATCTCAAAATTTTCCGCTCCCAGAGCCACATCTAAAACTTTGGCACCGCCCTTGCAAAACCTATAAGCATGAAGAGGTATCGTGTGAAAAAATTTGTGTTGTTTCCAATAATTTTCGTAACTGCCTTATGGGTGGGCCCCGCATGGGCGGAAACTCCAGATAACATAAAAAAGTACGATTCTTATTTTTCAGGCAAGGCCCAAGCGGAACGTGATGCATACGAAGCACATGTTTTCAGTCGTAGCTACGCCCCCAGAAGCCAAGCAACATACAGAGAAAAAGTAGATACTTATATTGTACAACAATTCACCCGCGAAGAAGACAAATTACACGATCAATTCATGAATCATCAACTGTCTGCAAGTGAATATACCACGCAAGTATCAACCCTAACTTCTACATATAAACACGCCCAATACACCTTGTATGATATTTTTGATGTTGAATACTTAGACCCAATTTCAAAAACACAAAAAGAAATTGACGAAAGAAGTAAAGATCTCGCAGTAGATATAATTTCAAAAATACCTATTTTTGGTGGTGTTATTCCAGTAGGTACAAAATTAGCGGATCTTGCAGATTTAAAAATTAAAAAGTCAATACAAGAAAATCTAGATAAGCGCTTACCACAGACAGAAGATTTTGAAGAAATCTACACAAACCTGAAACTCAATGCAAAGAAGAAGAATAAAACAAATGCTTATGCAGAGTCGATGGCGCTCATCGTTAATGACCCTTCAAAAGCCCGTTTAGATAGCGATTTAAATACATTAATTGCATCAGACCCTGTTATCGAAAGTCAAATTGAGATCGCAATCGCTCAAGGAAAAATAAATTCCCTAGAAGATCTTGCAAAAACAGTAGCCAATTATATTCAAGAACAGGAAGATAAGCTTGAAAAAGAAAAAGCTCAACGAGAAGAACAAGCGATTGAGAACACTTACAATGAACTCAAACACGCACAAGCATCCTTTTCCAAATTAGTTGGCATTTTTAATCCAAAATTACAAAAACCGTTCGACATGTTTTCGACAACTGTCATTGATATTCGTCACGCATATACG
>MGRI01000062.1:0-13557 GCA_001798105.1 Deltaproteobacteria bacterium RIFCSPHIGHO2_02_FULL_40_11 | reverse complement strand
TTTTAAAGAATGGGCTATCACTCACTTCTCTGAGCTCGATTGCTACAGGGGTCGGGGCTGTATTTTTATTTGCGGATTTTCTAATGGGTCCCGGAGGCCCGAATGAAATGCAAGCTTTAATGGAAAACATGAATGCACAATTTGATCAATTAAATAAAAAGATTGATGAACTCCATGAACATATGAATTTTATTCATAAAGATATTCGAATGGCGCTATCTGAAATTTCAGAAACAATGAATAAAAAGTTTGGCGATATTGACGCGCACTTAGCAGCAATACGAGCTGTATTAGATGTTCATACAAAAAAACTAGACTTTCTTGCAGACTTCATTCGTGCGACAAAAAACAGACAACAAAAGGAAGCTCAAATTCTGAAATTAGCTGAGCTTGAATGCGCTCTAGATGACTATAGAGATGGGGACATCTCACTTGATGAATATCTAAGAAAATGCAGAAAAACGGCAACTATTGAATCTGGGAAACCCCCTCATGTAGAGTTTGTTGCAGGAGAAAACGAAGATGATCCTGACTATAAAAACCTAACTTTTCATAAGTTGCTACTCGAACCTTTTTATAAAAACCTTCATCAAATTTTTACTTATCTTTATCCCAGGCTTAGGAATCAACAGGATACTGTAAAAGACAAGTTCGATCGACTGGAATCTCCGATTCAAAGCTTAAAGACTGACTACCCATTCTTTACCCTAGAAAACATCAAAAATATTGAAACGTGGGCCGAAGCTATTGCTTTCTATCAATTCATTGCATTAAAAGAAGCCGATACACTGAAATGTAATGACCCAAAAACTTGTAAAAAAATTGCAAGGCATGCCAATGAATTTATAGAAGCGGGTCAAATTTTGAAAAGCAGTCTAAATAGCATTTTTTATAAAAACGCTGCAGATCTTAAAAAACTTAAAACGGATTTTACACATTTAGCTAGAATCTTAGCAAGATATCTGTCAGAGCTTAGACGATCAGAGGCGCAAATTCTAACAATTAAAGACACCTTTTTGAATAATTTACCCAACGAATTTAAACAAATTGACATTTTCACTTCTTCTGAAACACAACCGTTTATGGGGAAAATTACTGCCAAATCAAATATGTTGAAAGAGCTGGGACAGGAAAAATTCGAAGAATTTTCTCAAAAGTTCAGTAAGTTAAATGGTATGCTTCCTCCCCATATTAAAATAGCATCCTTCTTAGATTTTGGGCACGTTGAAATGAATTTTGAAAATATTTCATGGGCGCAAACACAAAACACCAAGGGACACCTTGCATTTGAATTAAATCTTAAATTTATTCCAACTTCAGAATACACGACCAAGTTCCCAACAATTGAGATGGGACACCTTATTTTTATAACAGAAAATGTTTTTCATGACTATTCAGATCGAGATCCAATGCAAACCCTTCAACAATGGCTACAAAATAATGATGCTGATACAATTTTAAAAGCGATGATGGCACATCCTGAAAATAGCATGCTCGTAAGTTGGTTTAATGTTGAAACGTATACAGAACCATTTCAATCCCCAATTACCCAAACTTTTGGAGGGCGCATGGAGCGTCACGAAGAAGTCGTTGGATACGAAACAAAACACATATCCAAAAAAAGAGAAACGCAAATTTCAAAACATGTTACCTACGGCAACTTAAATGAGAAAGATAACCACATCTTAATTACCTTTATCAATGATCAGCTGAAATCAAAAGTAAATGAATTAAATAAAAAAATTCATGGCGATATTTCCAACTCCGAAAATATTTTAAATAACCCCTTTCAATTGCTAGAAGGACAAAAAGCATTACTGATCGCACTTACATTTTTGGGCTTAAATCAATCTTTTCATCAAAATAAATATTTACAAACATTTTTTGACCCCATGTTTTCGAACAATCTTTTAGACCTCAGCGCACTCAAACAAGCGTATTCAAAAGATACAATCGGCACACCCCTTGCTTATAACCAAATTTACAGCACAGGATTAGCACGCGTAAAAAAATTATCTTGCTTCTTATTGGGAAGAACGGATGGAATAAATTTATTACCGGAATTTTCGGATTCAGAAGAAAATTGCTCTGATCAGATGATTACAGATACAGGATTACTGGCAGACCGTCTGAACCAAGATGAAACACCAACAATTTTACAAAATGCGCTCAAACAGCTGGAAGAGCTTCACCTAACATTTAGCTCCCCTCAAGGAAATGTGGAAATCACCCCCACCACAGCAGCAGCGTTCTAATCCAATTCCCCCAACAACGACTCAAAATCAAAATCATAGCGAAGGGGTGTGAAATAGCGATCGCCCAGTAAGTAATGAATCATCGTCACAGGCATGCTACCGCCACGGGCGACAGGAATGCCTTTGGGAGAAACCATCGCACCGTAATACAGTTGCAAAGCGTTTTTTTCTTCAAATAGTTCGCCCGCATGGCGTCCCGGAACACCCGTATTAAACCCCTTTTCTTTGGCCGGAAATAAATTAATCGTTCCTGCCAAATGGCTATCGTATAAATGAGAAATTTCATGAATGGCGTCCAGGCGATCCACTTTGGCCGTGGCTTCCAGCCATTCTCGATCTGTCTGCCAGCTTCCCGCATCGATCCAGTCTTGAATTTCTGGATTTTGCTGCCCCAGTCGTAAAGGATCTCCCTCCACTTTTCCAGTAACTGTGTCTTCTACGATTTCATATTTATACACATAACGATCAAACTTTTTCTTTTTAAAATCCAAAGAATAGCGATAATTCGGATCCTGCTTTAATTTTTCGAAAATCTCTTTTTTAAATTTTCGCACCACACGGGCTTCCCCCACAGGTGCAATCACGCGAACAATTTGATCAATCTCAGGTTTATCTTTGGGCAAATCGTCTCGGACCAAAGCGGTATCTAAGTAGCCCTTGAGCTCCCTTTTAATTTGAGAAATCCAATCCACACGGCGCCCATCCATGAGCTCATAATTTCTTAAATCGGCGTATCTGGGATGCGCAGCCCATCGCTTTGCATCGCGAACGGTTTTGCCATCTTTCTCATAAGCATCCTTGTAAAATAAATCCATCACAAAAGAGCCCCCAGCTGTACTTCCAAAAACAACGTCGTAGCCCAGGACAGAAGATTTCATGCGATCGATCTTAGGCGGGCCGCCTTCATCTGAAGAAATCTTTTTCCAATTTTGGGTCAAAGGATCAATTACAGTTTTTTCCAAATGAACATTGCCTTTGGGAAGATCCACTGTGACTTGTCCATGGTCGGACACCATGCCAAAAAGCGTTCGCTCAAATACGCCTGCAGCTTGATACATGGAAAGAATTTGTCCCACATCTTGATCAAATTTTACCATGTGCTTTTCTAAAACTTCTGGATGATTGGGACCAAATTCATGCGATTTATGATCCACCCAGGGGTTATACCAAAGCAAAAAGTCTGGAAGTCCCCGGTCTTCTTCACTCAAAATCTCATGTGCAATATTTAGATAATGGCGATCTGTCCAAAGAATTTTATTGGCCCAAAGTTCTCTGTTTCGTTTTAAATAGCGAATAAGCTTTAAACGTTTTTCATTCAACGCGGTTTCTGTTTTTGTTCGCTGATTTAAATTCGAAAGCCCAATGGCCTCAGCCAATCCGGGCTTCAACTGCCACATCACTTCTCCCAAGAAATAACTAAATCTGTCATTTGCGGCGGTATCAAATTGTGCCAAAAAAGAAACGGTTTGATACGGTGCAAGCGATTCAAAAATCGTCTTTGCTCCTGCCTCTTTGACAAGCTCTCTTAAACGAATACCGTCTCGCCCCCAAAAGTACATCCATTCTTGTTTCTGACGATCCACATAAGTAAAGTTTGGAATATCCGTAGAAGCTTGCTCACCTTTCACCTCCAGATCGGCCACACTTATGCCTGTTTCTAAAATTGCGATATTGCGTGTCGAAATGGTGGGGGTTGAAGCACTGGACCGTTTCACCCATGCGCTTTGATCATGTAAGGTTTGAAGTGTTGGATACGGATGTCCTGCTTTTAGCAAATCTTCCAAGTATTGGCCGCCCACACCATCCACCATGATCATGACCGCTCTTTTTTTCGTTAGAGACGCCTCAAAATATTCGATGACTTTTTCAAGCCCTGCTGCCTCCAACCACTGAAGCTTTGCTTTTCGGAGTGTCTCCCGTTCCATAAAATCATGTAAATAATCTTTTCCAATGGACTGCACCAGCGTACCAATAAAATGATACAAATCCATGGAAGCCTGCGGGTCTTCTAAAATTTTGGACAAACGCGTTTGAATAAACTCCGGTAAATTTGGATTTTTAGAAAGTTTTAAAACTTGCGCATGGAGCTCTTCAGCTGCCACATCTGCGCCATTTCGATATAAAAAGAGTTTTCCAAACACAAGTAAAATGGTTCTTAAATAAGTTTTCTTTTCGGGGTCGGCTAAAAAAGATGCCGCATCGCCATTGGCCTTGTCGTTCGCGTCTTTTAAAAATTCCTGCACCACGCCCACTTGATCCAACATGGACAAGAAAAAGGGAAAGTAGGTTTCATCAAATTCAGAACTGGTAATTAAATTTCGATACTTGGCTTCAAGCTCTGGATCACCAAGCTCAATAGAATCCAAAAACGATAAAAGCTTTTTTTCAACAATATATCCTTTGATCGAATCGTATGCGGGCTCAATCGCCCCAGATTTCACCTGGTCATAAATTTCAACAAAAATATCTGCCAACCCTGCCTGTGCACTGTACCCCACACCCAAACACAAAAAGAATACGCCACTGAATAAAAGATGCTTGATTCTGTTTTTCACCGAACCTCCTTAAGGGAATGGATGGCTTTTAACACATGATAAAATATCTGGCAAATCGAGGAATTATTACCGTTCGGTAATTTCTCTATTGATTGCTTCTGGTATTCCAATATGAATGGGAAATTCTGTCGTGCTTGTTTTTTTATGCGCAACATTGATATAGAATTGTTCTTCTTGATTGGGCAGATGGGTAAAACTTCTTAAACGATACCCCTTTTCACCTTCGTCACATTCAAAATAAAAATTAAATAATAAATTGAGCCAGTAAGAATTTTGATGCTGGGGGACGCTTTTTGTAAGCTTTTGCATTGTGCTGAGCGCTTTTTCTTTTTCCCATACCTGGAACTTTTCTTTTGCTTCATATTGTAAAAGATCTTGAAAAAGCGCCTGTCGATTTAAAATAATGACCGAGCGCTCTTCATTTTCAAGCCCCGTATAGCTCAATTTTATTTTCCCCGTTAAGCCTAATTTTTGGCCCGCCCCGGCTTTAAGCTTTTCCCAACACTTTTTTTCCAGTTTAAAAATTAAAGTAAAGCCGGAAATAGAATTTGGCGCATGGACAATTACAAAAGAAAGCGCGTCCTTTAAAACCTGATCATCCCATTCAAATTCAACATTTGTAATGGGCAATTTTAATAAATTTGAAGTAAGCGTTTCCATTTTTAAATGATGGTAGGCCTCTTCAGAAAGAAAATGCGATGAAAGCGTGATATTTAATAAAAAGGCTGTCTCATCCCAAAACACATCCCGAACCCTAAATGGGAGCGTTACATAATACCCACGATTGGGATGTGCATGGTCTTTGATATATAAAACATGTCCCTTTTCCATTTCAAAAAATTGAATGCTTTCATTACTGCTGATCTGCCCCCATACAACGCCACTTGCCAAAAGCAACAACACCATCAAAAATAAAATCCACTTACTCAGAAAGTCCGACAGCATTTTCCCCTTCTTTCTTTTTTTCTACGCTCGCTGGTGGATCAATCTGGGTGCCTTCAGGGAGCTTTACAAAGAAAGTAAAGCGCACATCTTCCAATAACTCATAAACAGAATCACTGAGCACAAGAGACACAGATTCTCCCAACGCTTCATCACGTTTTTGAACGAGCTCTCCTTGCTCATTTACATTGAAATAATAAGATTTTAAAACTTCCAAGGCCTTTAAAAATATCTGTTCCATTTCTTGCGCTCTTGCTTCGTAGGCTTTGTCTTTCACTTGATAAATATTCCACAAGCCTGGAGATTGTTCTTTCAATTCCAATAAAATAGCACTGATTTCTTCAGGCGTAGGAGATGTTTCGCGTAACTGAATCCGACTGTGCAATTCGTAATAAAGATCTTTGGCGTTCAATTCAATCACGCCATAGTAAATTTTTTTGGCACTCCTGAGTGTTAAATCGAAATCTAAGGATAGCCCGATATCCGAAGTTAAATAATCTTCGAATCTTTTTTTCGCACCGGGTCTAACTGTAAAAATAAAATCCATTTCTGCATTTAAGTAGGGGCCGACACCATCGTTGGGTGTGACCTCAACGCTATGGTAAGGTCGGTTCGGCAATCTGGAGGCAACATGTCGGTATTCTTCAATGGGAATTTCCATCAGAAGGCTTTCAGGACCTAAGGCAATTTTAGCGCTCTTTAGAACTTCTGAATCCATGTATTTTAAAACACGTAAACGATATTGATAATATTTATTAATCCCCAAGGACCAAACAGAACGATAAGAAGAACGATCAAAAAATTCGTGTGATCCTCCAATATAAGGAACAATTTTAAATTTCGGGAAATAATAAAATATTTTTGTTTCAGGGACATCATTTTGATAAAATACGGTTTGGCTTTGCTCATCTTCCCATGCAGGCTCCAAAGTAACGGTTGCCTGTGCACTCAAGGACGCACACAATAACGCTCCCACTAAAAATAAGATACCTCTGTTATACATCTTCATTGTCTTTTTCCTCCTTTTGAATATAAAGCGGGATCAGAATAGGTTTAAAGACATGATCTTCAACTTTTTCTCCCACTTTGATTAAATATTGATAGGGTAAAACCCTTTGAAATGAAATTAACCGTTGAAAACTAGGCTCTAAACTGGCTGGCACCGTTAAAATAATATGCGATGGCAAGGCCCAATGCGTTAAACTTCCTTGAAAGTAATCTTTCTCAAGTGGAATGGTATAATCTATTTTTTTGCCCCCCAGCTTTTTAAACAATCCAACTTCTAAGGCATAGACTGGAAAGGGAATAAACTTTCGCTTTACATCGTCTTGAAACAAGGCCTGCAGATCACGATCTTGAACCCAGTTTTCAATTTTAAACTTATATACCGAAATTTCATTTTCTTGAGAGACCTCATGAAATTCAGAAGTTACTTTCAAGTAGGCTGGCATATAATAGATCATCTTTGCATTGCGCGTGTCTGGACACATCCAAATCAGGTTTTTTTGATCTAATGCATCCCATTTGGGGGCTGCCGTTAGGCCTGAAAGTAAAATCAAAGAGATGAAATTTAAAATAAATATTTTCATCATCGCCCTTATCTTTGGCCTTGTCTTTCTTTTCGCGCCGAAACATAAGCATCCATGGCGGGATCTAATAAGTCTTTGGAGAGACCATCTAAATACATGTGTACGCCTTGAACCGTGACCGGAAGATTCGATGTACTGTTTATGGAAATGCTGGTCATTCCCTCTAGTAATCTTGGACTCTCCCTTTTAGAAACAACATGATACTGTTCTGTGTCTGCCTCCATCACTTTTTCAACGTGAAAGGCCTGCTCCATAATTTTGTCAACGAGAAGTTCTGTAAGGTGCTGTTGCAAACTGACTTCCACAACACGCCCATCCGCTCTCATTTTCGAGAGGGTATGTTGTTGCGGGACAGAGGCATCTACAAACACGTTAAATTGAATACCTGCATTTACAGCTTCGCGAACGATCTCATCCACGCTGGTTCTTTTAAAGAGGGTGCTTTCAAAATATTCCTCTTTTTTCCAAAGCCACCATCCCGATTTCTTTTTATCGAGCCCCTTGCGTTTCATAAATTCATAGAATTTTTCAAAACTTATATTTGCAGAGGCTACATAATTCTGAAAATGCCCTGTAAATTCTAATTTTAGGCTCCCTATCCCTATTTCTGCATCAGATTCCACAAGGTAATTTCCAAATGTAGGTTCATATTCATGGCGGACAGATAACTCCACAAGCACTCCCCGACAATACTTCTGATTCTCTGCCCATTTCAACAGATCCACATATTCAAAAAAAGGTGTCGTTTTTGATATTAAATAATTTTCTAGTTCTGGCATATGCGTCTGATAAAAAACATTTGTGAAAGGCATGGGATTTAAAATAATATCTGCCGTAGTTATTTTTTGTTTCCCCTCAATTTCTCTACGATTTATATGTTTAACAATCTCTTCTTTTAATTGATGCATGACGGCATCGGACTCAGTGCGGGGCACAAACACAAATTGATAATAAGAATGAGATCGATCCTCCTCATCAGACCATCCTGATAAATCAAAAAATGAATGTCTGAAGCTAGGGCGCCCTTTAACCTTCTCAAGTTCAAATCGCGTCGGTAAATAATACCAAATCGTGGGGTCCCGATGATCCTGATACGCACGAATGGCTCCTTTGCCTAAATCATCTTGTTGAAGTGGAGTTCCAACGGACACATCTGGCATCGGCGTTGCCCACGTATTTAAGCTCAGCCCCAAACACATTAGAAAAATAGCATTTTTGAATTGATTCAGTTTCATTGTTCCCCCTTGTTTTTTTTCATTTTCGTTCACTCAAACTGCAGCAAAAGGCTGTATGTTTTTAGTTCTGAATTGGAGATGATCTTAAAAGTCGCCTCCATCTGGCCAGTGATAAAATAACCATCTGCATCAACACACAAAATGATCCCGTCTCCTTGATTATCTTTAGCCTTAGATCCAGACCGATAGCGACTCATGTTCGAAATCTTATTTAACTTTCCATCATAATGACATGAAACATCCCACTGAACATTCGAATCCGCCAAAATTTGAAATTCAATTTTTCTAGGCGAAGACACATCAAGCGCTAGAACATCTCCTTCGGAAAAACTTCCGCTACGATACTGAATGCCTTGAACATTTGTCAGCCTATCCGGCCCCACTGAAAATAAATTCAGCTTAACGTTATCATCTACAACCATTTGAATTTCTGATAAACTTCCGCTTCCTGATGACGGCATAAACGCATCCTGCGCTGCCCCTGGTAAATCAGATGAGTCACCACATCCCAGAAGCAGAAATCCAAACATGCCAAACACAATTGTTTTCATAATAATCGCTTTCATCATCGACCTCGCCTTTCTTCTCTTTCTTTCACATAAGCATTTAGGGCGGGATCAAGAAGATTCGAAGTTAATCCATTTAAATACATGAATGTTCCTTGAACCATGACAGGAACTTGAATATGACTTTCTAAGTTTACGTCTGCATGCCCTTCAATTCCTTTCGTCCCTTCGCGCTCTGAAACACGGTATGCTTCTGTATCTTCATCCATCACCTTTTGAACAATAAAAGCCTGCTCTGTTATCTTCTCAGCAAGCAATTCATGTAAATGTTGTGATAAATCTTTTTCAATAACGGTCCCATCTGAAAGTATTTCCGACACTGTCATTTTTTTTCCTAAAGAAGCATCTACCTCAACCGTATACGTAATCCCTGCATTGTGCTTTTCTTTGGCTAACTCGATTTTTGTTCGCTCAATAAATTTTGTTTTTTTCCAAAGCCACCACCCAGATTCTTCTTTATCCGTCCATTTTCGCTCTACGAACTCATATAGTTTTGAAAAATCTACCGTTGCTGTGGCTTTATACAAACGATAGTGCCCCTTAAACACAGGCTTTAATTCTCCCATTTGCAGTAACTTCGCGTTTCCCGGCTGAAGCAAGTGATTTGAAAATAGGGGTTCATAAAGCCCATCGACAGTAACATCTACAGGTACCCCGCCATAAAGATGTGTAACTGTTAAATGATTTTTTATCTCTGGATCTCTTGCATAAATATCGGTATATTCAAAAATTCTCTTTCCATTTTTCAGCATTTCCGGCGATCCCACACGATAATAAAGATCCATTAAAGGCATTGGCGATAAAACAATCTTATTGATATCTAGCTCGCGCATTTCTTTTCCCGCTTTCGCGTCCAAATTCTTTATTTTTTTAACAATTTCTTGTTTTAACGTACTCGCCGTACTTACAGAGTTTGCATAAGGAACAAATACAAATTGATAATTTGAATGAGACAAATCTTCATTAGAAACAGGATCGAAATAATTAAAAAAGCTGTGTCTAAAACTCAAGTCATCTCCAACTTTTTCCAATTGAAAACGCATGGGAATATAATACCACTGAAATTCATCTTCGTGATCCTGATAAGCGCGAATAGCTTCTTTGCTTAAACCGTCTTGGGGTGAAACTGCAACGGACACATCCGGCATCGGCGTTGCCCATGTATTTAAGCTCAGCCCTAAACAGATTAGAAAAATAGCGGTTTTGAATGGATTGATATTCATTACTCCTCCTTGTTATTTGTTAATTGAAAAACTTTTGAATCGAACCGATTGATTGGTAAATTTCGAACAATGGGTTCAACATCGTAATAAAAATAATCATACACGGTATGTCGCACGTCGATTTCCACTTGTTCCTTATCAGACATATATTTTCCACGATAAACCAGCCCAAAAAGCGTATTGGGTTTTTGACCCACTTGGGGGGTTACGGGCGTTAACACTTCTTCAAAGTGCATCTCTTTAAAAATATTTAAAAGAGACTCCTCTAATTTTTCATTGCAGGTTATATTTGAACTTGGGTCTTGCAGATCGCATTCCACTTCCAAAGATAAGGCTTTTGTTTTTTTAAGCATTTCAATTTCTTGCGTTAAGTCCCACTGAAAATACTTATACGTTCCCCCCAAAGAAGCCCCAAAATATTGGTGGACAAGCTCGCTATTAAACCGAAGTTTTGCAATTTTAGGCGTAAACTTTCCTTTCATTTTTACTTTTATTAAAGGAAAGGCGATACCAGATTGCATCATGGCATTTGCAATACTGGGCTCCAGGGATTGATCTGCATAGAATTCAAAGGAAATGGGTTGATTAATATCTGCAATGGAAAGTTTGCCATCGTCATTTCGATTCGAAACAGAATAACTCATGGCATCTTTTAAAGGGCCGAAAGTAATTTGAGGAATATTCATATATAAATCTGAAATCGGTGCGGGCTCCACTCTTGGATTTGAAACACCCGTATGCCTTCGAATGCTGTGAAGAATTTTATTTTGCGTAGCGCTTGAAAGATAAGGCGCGACTAAAACAAATTTGTAAAGCGAAAAGGGTCTTGGGACTCTATCGAAAAAGACATGCGTCATGCTTACTTGCGTTCCATTTTGCCTTTCAACAAAAAAGTAACGTGGTAATGTATAAAATGCATTGGGATCATTGGAGTCTCGAAAAACTTGATACCCTTCAAATGTCTGCACAGAAGAAGGTAGAATAATTGCATTCGCATTTCCAAAGAAAATAAATACTGCGATAAATATAAAAAATATTTTTTTGATTTTTTTCATTTTCATATTCCTTTCGTTCATTGAACGAGTGCTATAAGCGAAATTCGTGCCAAGTTAAAAAAATATTTTAAAAAAATTTTTAAATTTATATAAAGCAATGAAATGACTTACTTTTTTTTAAAATAAAAAAGACATTCTCTGAAATGGAAAAATTTCCATGAATGATGGCGCGTGCACAATCAATGCTTTTATGCACAAAACCATGGCGCCGTTTTTAAAAATTATTTTTTAGCGGGGGGTTGACAGAGCGGACTTCACCCTGTATAAAAGGAAACAATTATGCTCACGGGTGGTTAGTCATTTTACTTTCATTTATTCCCATTTCTGGGACAACACCAAATTTTATTTTTTTCCCAATCTCTCGTAAAACCAAATATTCAAATCTCCTACATTTCAAACAAACAAAATATGTATATTGTGTATACATAGTTGCACAACACTTGTGCATTATAATTTCCATAGTAATTTCATATACTTACAGTAAAAAATTTTAAAAATACCACGGAGCTAAAACCACCTATACAGTTTATTGAATTTAGCCCCCGTAAAGAACTTTCGTTTTTAAAAATTCCTAAATGATTTCAGGCACTTAAAAAACATGCTTTGGCATGCTGTTTGCTTATAAGCGAGCGACGACATGTTTACAGCACTGATAAAATCTTCCAACTTTAGAAGACTCTTTACAGCTCTATTACTTTCTTCAACCGGGCTTTGGTTTTATTATGTGGGGGTCTCAGTCCTGGTATACCACCTCACGGGCTCTGCGCTCAGTGTTGGCATTATCTTTATGACGCGCCAAGCTCCTGTTATTTTCTTTTCATTTGTAGGCGGCGTTATTGCAGACCATTATAACAAACGCCTTGTCATGCCCATGTGTAAATTATTATCCGCACTCACAATTTTATTTATTTTCTTCGTAAACACCACTCAAGACGTTTGGTTGATTTATGTCATTGGATTTGTTTCAGCTTGCCTCGGCTCAACCTTTCAACCGTGTCGCATGGCTGCCATTCATGATGTTATCGATCCTGCACTTCAAAAAACAGCCAACGTTTATTTTAACGCCGCAGAAAATTTAACGATGATTTTTAGCGCTTCGCTCGCGGGGGTACTCTATGCCGCATATGGTATTCAGATTTTACTTGTCTTAAATTTTATTCTAAATATCTTTTCGGCCCTTTTAATTTTTTCAATTCGCGATCTTGGGATCACAAAACAAATTTCCTCTGTAACATCTTCATTCAAACAAAGGGTTCTTGCGGGTTGGAGGTGCATACGAACGACGCCAAAATTGAATAAAATGTTCCACTATAATGTTTATTCACAAATTGGATTTTGTGCATACTTTATTATTATCACCATTTATCCTATCAAATTATTTTCTTTAGATTCACAAGGTGTTGGATTTTTCTACTCAATTTATGGCCTAGGAACAGTCATTGCACTTTTATTTTCGACTTATGTATCCCAAAAAGATGTCCTTTTTTATGAAACACTTCGGCCCTACCTTGTTTTTGTTCATGGATTGTTTTTTGTGTTTCTATCCCTTACGTCTTCCGCTGCTTTCGGCATGATTCTATTTTTAGCAGCAACCACAACCTATATGATTTATTATTTATCACAGGAAAATATCAAGCTCCTTCTTACAGATAAAATTTACATGGGGCGTGTATCAGCCTTTCAAAACAGCATCACCATCATCGTACTGATCATTTTTAGTACTGTGTATGGAAAGATTGGGGATTTGCTCAGTGTACGTGCCATTGGTCTAAGCGCAGGATTATTTTTAGTGTTTTTCCCCCTGCTATACGAGCTTTTGTATTCTCTTGGCCCAAAAACATTTTCCATGGAAAGCGAGACATCTTCATGAAACGCCTCATGTTCCTAGGCATTTTGAGCAGCTTAGCGATCGCTGTGTGTTGTCAAAAAAAGATAAAACTTCCGGATCCTTCACAACACAAAGACATAACTAAGATTTCGACCCTGCGTTTAAATATGCCTACGGCTCCCGGCACTTTTGATCCAGCAAAAATTTTTCTAATTTCAGAACTTTATATCTCGCAGCAAATTCATCGAGGGTTGGTACAAATGGATCTGGCAGGCCAAATTAAACCCGCCATTGCAGAACGCTGGGACA
>MGRI01000061.1:9559-15648 GCA_001798105.1 Deltaproteobacteria bacterium RIFCSPHIGHO2_02_FULL_40_11 | reverse complement strand
TGTGGTTTACTTTCGGAGAGCCTTTCTTTTAGAATTTTGGAAACGAAGACCCCAGGATATTACTTATTTTTATGATCGGTTTCGCGCGTTGGTCATACCCAGAACGGTTGCAGAGCCCCTGATGCCAGGTGTGCTTTCAGAATTTCCATCTGCCGTGTATCGCGCTACAAATCCTCAAAGACGATCTTTCATGTTTTGGAATGGATTTTCAAAATCCTATGCCACAGATAAAAATCGGTATTATGCCCAAGACGCTTTTATTCGGTTACTCAATATGAAAGCGATAGAACGTCTGGCCATGGAACAAGGTGTGACGTATGAACAATTTGTAGCGCAAACTTTGCAAAGACTTGCAGCCATGCCCTGGAAAAGTAAGTTTGGAAAAGGAAAGCTGATCAAAGAACTTCGTGCACAACAAAAACTCATGGCATCGTATCAGAATTTATTTCGAGAGTCATCGTTTGATATTTTTGAACCTACGTTGCGTTTAGAAGATATTTTTGAGGAAAAAGCACTCAAAGGACTGATGCGTTGGGACAGAGCCATTTGGTATGGCGGAAATTTAGGGTTTTTTACGGTGGTTTCACTTTTGATTGCGAAACATGTGTACACTGAACGCCCCGCGGAAGCTGTGGTGAACCCCGAAGAAGATTTTCAATATAACCCTCAAGATATTCTTTCAGACATCGATTTAAAAATTCAAATGACGCGCTTAAAATTAAGTGCCGCAAAAACGGCTGAAGACAAAACTTATTTTGAAGAAAGGCTCCAGGGGCTTTTACAGCGAAGAGAACATATTCAAAATCTTTTTACGGATTAGTTTTCTTTTTTCAAATCAATGCCATTTTTCCAAGCTTCAACATATTCTGGATACTTTGCCCATTCTAAATCCAAAATGGTTTTCATCAGGTGCTCTTCGTACACGTGAACAAAAAGCCATTGCGTAATAATATTGGTTGCAAAACCATAGCCCATGCCAAATCCAAATTCGCCCATGCCGCCACGAAGACCAAATTTTCGTTTCGCGGTTAAATAGGTACTGATATAAAGCGGTGTTGTAAAAAGAATAGAAGTGGCGCGCTTAAAAGCATACATCGTAAAATTAAAACTACCGCGTGTGGGAATATGAATAAAAATCGTATTCCAAAAATAAGGTTCATTTTGTGCGGTCCAAATTCGCCACACTTCTTTTGCAAAAAGGCCATGGCGTTGCGCAACTTTTACCCCAAAGAACTTTCGAAGGATTCTTTCAACGGTTCCCATCAATCCAAAGACAAGTTTTGTAATAAATCCAGGTTTTCTGGCAAGATCTTGAATGTGTTTTTGAGAAAGGGCATTGAGTCTGGTGCTCATGAAGGCCAGGATTTCGGGCTTTGCTTTTTGGGGAATTGAAAATGCCTTGGCTTTTGATTTTAAGTTTGTGTTTACATGGTCTTCGATGTCTTTCATCCACTTCAGGGCCATTTCATCCATAACGCCTTGGAGTTCAAGCTGTGCAACGGTAGGGGTTGGTGTGCCTTTTAAAGAGAGCAGATGTATTTTGTTTTGGATTTTCTTTTTTAAAGTATCCATGTCTTCCAGCATGGTTTTTCCCAATTGATGTTGACTGGTTTCTCTAAATTTAAAAGCAGACGTTTTCCCTTCAGTGGAAAGATATTCTGTGATGCGTTCTTCCATATGGGTGTCTAAAACAAAATTTTGCATCATGCGGTTATATTCACGTTCTAAAAGCGAAAGGGAGCTTGCCCCCATAATGGTGCCTAAAATCTGGTTTCCAACAATTCTTTCTAAAAAGTTTTTTTGAATCCAAAGCGTGTGCGTGTCATCGAAGGGTTGATCTAAAAGAATGGCACTTTCTACATCTCGATCCAGTTTTGTGCGATAAAGCGGTCGAATGGCAAGTTCTGAAAGAACGACTGTGAGGGTGTCTCCGGTGGATTGTAAAAACGCGCGTTTAAATTGCTGGCCTGTGGGGCGAAGCCCAACCATTTCATGTTCCATGGGGCCTAATTTTCTTAAAAGTTTGGCCAGCCCAGAATCAGACACTTCGATAAAGTTTCTTGTCCTGGGGAAACGCTTTAAAACCCAGCGAAGCCATGACGTATTGAGCGTTCGATAATGCGCGCCTGAATAAGCTGCCCCAATATCTGAAAATGGTTTTTTAAGAAGTTTAGGTAAAACAAAAACCACAAAGGTTGTTGCAAGGGTGATGCCCATGAGGATGTAGAGTGCTTTTTTAGAATCTTTGTCTTCTAAAACAGTTTCGAACCATGTGGGATCTTCCAATTGTTTAAGCTTTCGGTCGAGAGCTTCTATTTGATCCACTGGAAACCCAGTGATCTCAACGCTTGAAACTAAATCTGAGTAGTCTTCAAAAAACTGGTTTTGTCTTTGTGCAAAAAAACCTGCGTACAGTTCTTTAAGATTCACCAAACTGGGAATATTTTCTAAAAGAGAAAATTTTTCTGTGAGATCTTCAGCGGAAATGCCTTCCCATTGAATGTTTTTAATATCTTCGGGGATGAGGTCCAGGTTTGGGCCAATGGCCTCTTTAAAATCACGGATCAACGCTTCTGTAATGCTTTCAACATCTTTTTGATAGCTCGCAATCAAAGATTCCAGTTCTTCAAAATTGGGATCCAGCATCAATTGAAAAGTGGCAAGGGATAGGGTTTGTGCCATGAGAAGATCGCGCACATCTGAAAACATCATCTCAGAGATGGGATGGTCTGAAGTTGTAGTAATGAGCAATTTTACTTCTTGGCGCGTGTCGTTGTGGGTGGCTACAATTTTTTTGACAGGTCCCAAGTCGGGATGGGTGGGAATGAAAAACAAGGGAAGATGGTTTTTAAATCCATGGGCTTGAAAGTCGATGAGACGCAAAATATAAAATCCCATCTGTGGAAAAACCTGATGCTGTGGGACAATCCATAGGTAATTTTGTGAAAAGTGAATGCTTTGTGTGGCAATCGGAATATGATGTTTTTGAACGCCATCTGAAAGGAGAAGGCCTTCGGTCCCTAACGCGTAGGCATACCAAATGGAGGCCATGTTTTGTGTGCGTTTCACATAGGCGTCGTCATCTGTGACATGTTGGTAGAAGTTTTCCGAAGATGAAAGTGCGCCCCAGGTTTGGTTTGGAATATAAAAAGAAAAGTCATTGTGTGGAGATTCAATTTTTTTGAGTTCACGAACATTTTGGGCAAAAAGTGGATATGGAAATGCCAGTAAGACGATAAGGGCGAAGACGATAGTCTTTCTAAATACCACTGGACATCCTTTTTAAATTAAGAAAAATTGAAACTCAATGTAATAATCCATCTTTACGTAATCTTTACGAACACCCGGAAGTCGACCCGCAGCTTTGGCATTTTAAGCAGGCGCCGTTGCGAACCATTGTAAATTGCCCGCATTCTAGGCAGGAATCACCCTCGTAGCCTTGCATGCGTGCCAATTTGGATTTGTGGATCCCCGCTTTCGCGGGGATGACTGGGCTCAGTGGCGTGTTGAGCCCCGCCCCTATGTGTGCGCCATCATCGGATGCCTGGGGACTTACAAAGTAAAAGGTTTCTTCGACCGTATGGCCATTTGCATGGCCATTCCCTTTGCCGTTTCCATTTATATTTTTTGTGCCTGCGCTTAAATCCATGCCTTTGGATTTTGGGCGAATGCTCTCTGGACCTTCAGGGGGAACTTGGACCATGTCGTATCTGCCCAAATAGGTCATGGCGAGTTCTCGGAAAATAAAATCAACGACACTGGTCGCCATTTTAATATGGTCGTGGTGTTGCACAAGGCCATTGGGTTCAAACCGCGTAAATGAAAATTCATTTACGAATTCTTCTAACGGAATGCCATATTGAAGCCCTTTGGAAATGGCAATGGCAAAGCAATTCATGACCGACCGAAAAGCAGCGCCTTCTTTATGCATGTCGATAAAAATTTCACCCAGCGTGCCATCTTCGTATTCACCGGTTTTTAAGTAGACTTTATGGCCTCCAATTTCCGCTTTTTGGGTGTAGCCGGATCTTCGCGTGGGAAGCCAGCGTTTTTTGGTGACGTAGCGTGTAACAATTTTTTCTGCAACGCGCTCAATGCGGTCTTGTTGCGAGTCTGCATATAAAACATCTGACCAATCGTCGGAAATAGAATTTAAGGGTTGCGATAATTTTGAGCCATCGCGATATAACGCATTGGCTTTGAGCATATATTTCCAAGAAGAAAGATAGGCCGTTTGAATGTCTTCAACCGTTGCTTCATGGGGCATATTAATGGTTTTACTGATCGCACCTGAAATAAAAGGCTGCACAGCACCCATCATACGAATATGTCCGGCTGCCAAAATATAGCGTTTTCCATATTTCCCACATTTATTGGCGCAATCAAAAATAGAATAATGTTCTTCTTTCAAATGCGGCGCCCCTTCGATGGTCATAGTGCCAGAGCAATAGTCATTGGCGGCTTGAACTTGTGATTTTGAAAACCCCAAAGATTTGAGCATGTCAAAATCCCAGCGGTCGAGCTCTTCTTTTGAAAATCCCAAAGTGTCTACACAAAAAGTTTCGCCCAAGATATGTTTATTAAAAACAAATCCGATTTGAAAGGCCGCAGGCAATTGGGATTCAATTTTTTCTAAGATTTCCGGTGTAAATCCTTTGGCGCTTAAGGTTTCATGATTTACTTCAGGTGCATCTTTTAAAGTACCATGGCCTTTGGTGTAGTTCACGATGGCTTGAATTTCTTTTTCTGTGTACCCCAGTTTTCGTAAAGCTGGGGGGGTGGATTGATTAATGATTTTAAAATAACCACCCCCAGCCAGCTTTTTAAATTTCACCAAAGCAAAATCGGGCTCAACGCCTGTCGTGTCACAGTCCATCACGAGTCCAATGGTTCCTGTGGGTGCAATGACAGTGACTTGGGCATTTCTAAACCCATACTGCCTGCCCAACGCCAGGGCTTGATCCCAGACTTCTTTGGCCGGTTCGAGTAAGTAAGTTGGAGCATGTTTTGGATAAAGTCCTTGTGGGAAAATTGTAAGACCTTCGTATTCCGATTGGGGCGCGTTGGTTGCGGCACGTCTGTGATTTTGAATGACGCGCAACATATGGGACGCATTTTTTTCGTAATGTCGAAAGGCCCCCAGTTCCTTGGCCATCAGGCTACTTGTGGCATAGGATTGGCCACACATAATGGACGTCAAACAGCCAGAAATGGCGCGAGCCTCGTCGCTGTCATAGGCAACGCCCATACACATGAGAAGCGCGCCTAAGTTTGCATATCCCAGTCCCAAGGTTCGAAATTCATAACTTCGGAGCGCAATTTCTTTGCTTGGAAATTGTGCCATCAATACAGAAATTTCAAGTGCGATGGTCCAAAGCGCACATGCGTGTCTGTAGCCTTCAACGTCGAAGACGCCCTTTTGGGTGTCGTAAAATTTTAAAAGATTGATGGAGGCAAGGTTACACGCGGTATCATCTAAAAACATGTACTCTGAACATGGATTCGAAGCATTAATTCTGCCATCTTCTGGGCACGTATGCCATTCGTTAATGGTGGTATCGTATTGAATGCCAGGATCGGCACAGGCCCACGCGGCATAGCAAATTTTTTCCCAAAGCGCTTGGGCTTTGACGGTTTTAACAACTTGACCTGTGGTGCGAGACGTTAAATGCCAGTCTTCGTTATTTTCCAAAGCTTTTAAAAATGCATTTGGAATCCGAACAGAATTATTCGAATTTTGTCCCCCAACCGTTCGATAAGCTTCAGAATTCCAATCGATATTGAGGTCCACAAATTCCATGTCGATAAATCCCTGCTTGGCAAGTTGAATGGTTCTGTGAATGTAATTGAGGGGGATTTTAGAGTGATGGGCCCGACGGATGACAGACATCAACTTTGGATTTTCTTTCATATCAAAGGCTTTATTGCCCAACTCTTTTTGAGACGCAGCACACACTTGCATAATTTCTTTTAAAGTTTCACGTGTGATTTGCGAACCCGTGACCAACGCAACCACTTTTTGTTCTTCTCGGACTTTCCAATCAATAAAGGCTTCAATATCCGGATGGTCTAAATCCAGGCACACCATT
>MGRI01000061.1:3154-9551 GCA_001798105.1 Deltaproteobacteria bacterium RIFCSPHIGHO2_02_FULL_40_11 | reverse complement strand
AATGGCTAAAAAAGACATGAGGCCAGAAGAAACCCCGCCCCCAGACAGCATTTCATCATTACCGCGAATTTTACTAAAATTGGTGCCTGTGCCAGAGCCATACTTAAACAGTCGGGCTTCGCGGATCCATAAATCCATAATGCCGCCTTCGTTCACCAAGTCGTCTTTGATGGATTGAATAAAACAGGCATGGGGTTGCGGACGTTCGTATGCAGATTTTGAGTGCATGAGCTTTTCAGTTTTAGGGTCTACATAAAAATGACCTTGTTTTTTGCCTTGAATGCCATAGGCCCAATGCAACCCTGTATTAAACCATTGAGGTGAATTGGGAGCTGCCATTTGGGTGGCCAGCATATAGGCCATTTCATCATAAAAGTTTTTGGCATCTTCTGGGGTGTCGAAGTATCCATGTTCTTTTCCCCAATGGGTCCAACATCCGGCCAGGCGGTGAAAAACTTGTCTGGCGTCGGTTTCTCCGTCGCAAGCTGGGTCGCCATAGGGAGATTTTTTCGGGGCATTTTTGAGGCCCGCTTTTCTAAAATACTTTTGAACAATGATATCTGTCGCAACTTGTGACCAAGATTTTGGAACAGTGACATCGGTTTGTTTAAAAACGTTTGAACCATCTGTGTTTTTAAGTTCAGAGGACCGTTTTACAAACTCAATCCCATCGAAAGGATGTTTTAACTTCTTTGTGAATCTTTTTTCTATTTTCATAATCTTTGCCTCGGTTGCCCTCGCCTTCGCGAGGGTGACATTAACTCCATTTTTGGGCACACGTACCCCGTTAAGGTGACTATTTTTTGATCAACACAACTGTAAAATGTATTCTATTTGAAGCGGCGAATTGCTTGGTCGCTTCCAACAGGTCTACCTCAAACTATAAGAATTCTAAAAAAAACTGTCAACGAAAAAATACTATGGGTTGTATATTTTTTTAAAAAACAGCACAATATATTGATTTTATTGGGAAAATTGACTTCCAAAAAATCGTTTCGCAAACCGTTAAAAAAGGTTCAGATGCTAGGCGCCCGAGGAGTAGCTCCTGAGGCGTACTTGAGTGGTACGTTGAAGGAGATACGACGAGGGCAACGACGCAGATGAGCCTTTTTTAACGGTTTGCCAAAAATTTCTCACATTCAATGGCTGCTTGGCACCCACTCCCAGCCGCCGTAACAGCCTGTCTGTAGAAGTGATCTTGCACATCGCCTGCCGCAAAAACACCTTCAACAGAGGTTTGAGTGCGGTTTGAAAGGGTATCAATATATCCATTTTCATGCATATTGAGCTGACCTTTAAATAATTTTGTGTTGGGCGTATGACCAATGGCGACAAAGAGGCCTTCACAGGCGATTTCACTTTCAGCATTGGTTTTTTTATTTTTGAGTTTGAGGCCTGTCATTTGGTCCTGGCCTAAAACATCGGTGATGACTGTGTCCCAAATAAATTTTATTTTTTTATTTTTATGCGCGCGATCTTGCATAATTTTAGAGGCGCGCAGTTCATCTCTGCGATGAATCAGCGTTACTTCAGAGGCAAACTTTGTTAAAAAAATGGCTTCTTCCAGGGCGCTGTCGCCGCCGCCTGCAACACACACTTTGGCGTCTTTAAAAAAAGCACCATCACATGTGGCGCAGGTTGAAACGCCTTTTCCCATTAAGCGGGATTCATTTTGAAGTCCCAATAAATTTGCAGAAGCTCCGGTTGAAATAATGACGGCATGTGCTTTTAATTCTTCTTTTTCAACTTGGATTAAAAAAGGGCGTTTGGAAAAATCAACTTTCGTTACATCTTTCGTTAAAAACCGCGTGCCAAAGCGTTCGGCTTGCGCACGAAATTTTTGCATGAGATCTGGCCCAAGAATCCCTTCTGGAAACCCAGGATAGTTTTCAACTTCAGAGGTGAGCATGAGTTGCCCCCCAGATTGATAGCCTTCAATTAAAAGCGGATTCAAATTGGCCCGAGCTGTATAAATGCCAGCCGTTAACCCTGCACACGCACCGCCAATGATGATGACGTCTTCTATTTTTTGTGAATTTGACATTTCAACAAATGTAATGAGGTGGACACCGTTTGTCAAAAAGATTGTGAGATTAAATTATTTTAAGCTGAAAGCCTTCATATTCTTCGAGAAGTTTAGAGATCTGTGTACACAGGTTTAAGGTTCTGAGTGTAATTTTATAAAGAGTCCTACGACAATGATAGTATCATATGATACTATCCCATTGTTGAATGAATGGAACCGGCCGTGCATGTGGTTTAAGCGCAAAAATATAACTTACTGAAAATATTTATGTTTTTGGTCTTTCGTGTTTCTCGCTTTATTTTTTTTTTTTTTTTGCCGAAGAGTAGGGAGAATGTAGGTTTAAAAATCATTGGAGGTTAGGATGGCGCAATTAAACAATAAAACCATGATTGGGTGGTTTTTAGGCATTGGATTAGGAGTGATCGTAGCTGTGTTTTTCATCGTGCAGTCTCAAAATAAAGGCGTGTATGAAAAAAGTGTTTCGGGCGTTGAAAAGTATTCCATGCATCAAAATCGAACTGTCGCAAAAGGAGATCAAAAAGTAGGTGAAGAAGTTTTAGGATCTGCTGTTCTTGTTAAAAGAACCTATCCATTACGCTTGAGTGATTGTAAGAAGAATTATATAGGGAATGATGAAGGGGCTGTCAAATGGCACTCTTGTAAAGTGAGTTTTTTTGAGGAGCCTGAAGGAGAATATTTGATCGCATCATCGAGTCCTCATTCAGAGATCGTGTATCTATATGGTTATAAATTTGAGATTAGAAATTATACATATCCTGAACCAGGACAAGCTTCAGTGTCTATTCATGCAGGGTATGAAATTGTTAACTACATTTCTCAAGAGGAGCGTTTTCCAACAAGAACTATTTTTTTTAAGGCGGCAGAGACGATCTTAAAAATGTTCTCTCCACAGCAAGAGAATGTCTATGTTCGCGTTCAAAATTAACTGCGTATTACAATAACATTTTTAAGCCGGCCCGTGTCATGCGGGCCGGTTTTTTATTTCCAGAAAGAGATTCGAGGACAGCTTGGAAAGAATTTTAGTTTTTGTTTCGGCATCAAAATCATTTCCATAAAAACGTAAAAAAAGTTCTTTTTTAAGCGCGTTAGGGGTTAGAATTGTTTTGTTTGCGTGGAGTGAAGCAAGGACCATTTCTTTTGCAGCTTGAAACATTGAAAATCCCATGAGCATTCGTTCTTCCCCTGATTTCTGTTTCATGAGGTGTCTTATTTTTTTAGAAATTTCTGGACGCGTGTCATTCATTTTTGAACCTTTTCATAGGGCGCTTCTAATTTAAGCTTTGTAACCCATTTTTCAATATATTCTAGGTCAATCTTTTCGATGCCTTGAAGTAAATTTTGAACGTCTCGCAGTTGAAAATCAGACATACTTTCTTTGGCCCAGTTTAATTTGGAAAGGATGAGATCTTCCGCAGAGACAATCCAAAATTCAAAATCTTGTAATTTTACCTTAAGTTTGTTTTTGTCTCATGGGCATGGTAAGAAAATGGCTATGAAGATTTATACAAAAACTGGAGATAAAGGCGAATCGAGTCTTTTTAATGGAAAACGGGTTTTAAAAAACAACGAATATATGGAAGCCTATGGTACGGTCGACGAGCTCAACGCCGCCATTGGGCTCGCCATTTCCCTTTTAAAGCACAGCGATTTACGTCCGCTTTTAGAAAGTATTCAAAAAACATTATTTGTTGTGGGGGCAGACCTGGCCACTCCTTTTGATGACGAAACTTCTAAGGCTGCAAAAGCCATTCAACGCATGACAGACGCACCTACCAAAGATTTAGAAGCCATGATCGACTCATTCGATGCCAAATTAAAACCGCTGAAAAACTTTGTTCTCCCGGGTGGCACGCAAGCTTCTTCTGCATTGCACTTGGCAAGAACCATTTGCAGACGCGCCGAGCGACTGGTTGTGGGGCTGTGTAAACAGGGTAAAGCCAACTCCGAAATTCTTATGTATTTGAATCGCTTGTCAGATGCGTTGTTCGTGGTTTCTAGATATCTGAATCAGTGTGAGGGATATTCAGAGACACCTTGGAAAGGGTTTTAACTGAAAATTCTTTTTGAAAACAAAGAGATGATTGCCATCGATAAACCTACGGGGCAGCTTTCCATTCCCGACCGTTGGGGAAAAGAAAAAGGGAAAAGTTTAAAAGAAGAATTAGAGCGAAAACTCAAACAGAAAATTTTTATTGTGCACCGTTTGGATCGAGATACCTCTGGTGTCATTGTGTTTGCAAAAAATGCAATTACGCATAAAACCTTAAGCCAGGCATTTGAAAAAAGAGAGGTCCAAAAAAAATATCTGGGCCTATGTCATGGCGTGCTTTCTAAAGAGGAAGGTATCATTGAAAAACCGTTGGCGCCGTGTAAAAGAAAACCTGGGACGATGATTGTTGATAAAAGAAAAGGAAAACCGGCGGTGACCAAAATTAAAGTGCTTCAAAGATTTCAAAATCATACGTGGCTTGAAATGGAACCTCTGACAGGGCGCACCCATCAAATTCGTGTGCATTTGGCTTCGATTGGGTATCCGCTGGTATGTGATCCGCTGTATGGATTACTGGGTGATGAAATTTTTTTATCAGGGCTTAAAAAAAGAAGGTATCGAAAAAAAGAAACAGATGAAAAGCCGTTACTGACACATTTGGCTTTACATGCAAGCGAACTTCAATGGAATGAAATTAAAATTCAGGCTCCGTTGCGAAAAGACTTGAAGGCCGTTGTTTTTCAACTCTCTAAATTTCTTGGAAACAATAGCGCTTAAAGACGCTGAGGCGTTCTTCGTAGTCGTTGGGGTACATAAACCAAAGCGTAGCTGAAATCGTGCTTAAAAGAGAGTTACCGTCTTGTGGGGTAAAGCAAAAGCCTGTAATTTCTTTGCCGCCATGGATGACTTCAATCGTGGGTAAAGATGCCACGGTTTGGGTTAGAATTCTACCAAAATAGCCATGGTCTCTGCCAAAAGAAAAAATAAGATTGGCGGCTCTTTTATGGGTGACAGAAACAAGCGGGTGTTCAACCAACCGTTGAACCACTTCATCTTTGGTAATGGGTTTTTTAAGGCGCAAATTAAACCAAAGCGAATGCATGTATTGGGTATTGAGTTTGATGGCAGAAGAATACAGATTTAATTCTACCCCTAAGGTTTTAAACAAATGATAGGCGTCTCTGGCGTGGTGGGTACCAAAACGTTCGTCTTCGTGTGTGCCGGCTTGCGGTGCGGGCAAAAAAGATTTGTCTTGGCTGACATCGTTGGCTCTGCGCATCAGCACAAATCGGGCTTCTTGGACATTGTTAATCACGCCGTGTGCGTCCGATCCCAATGTTTTTAAAAGAATTCCCAGGTTATGGGTATTGCAACTGACGACTTGAATGAATTGGTCTTTTTCGCGATCCAAGGCTTCGTCGTTTGAACCTTTGGCGTACATTTTTCCAAAACCAAATTCCGAACCTTGGGCAATAAAGCCAAGTGTGTTGTGTTTAAATTTTTCATAATATTTTTGTTTATTTTCATGGCCCACGCCTGTCGGGGTGCAGTCGATCACAACGGTGGCTTGTTCGAGTGCATCTAATGTTGAATAAGAAGGGGCATGATAGCCCAGTTTTAAAAATTCTTCTTTTTTGTCTGCATCGCACACAAATTTTGCGCCTTGTTCGATCATGACATTAATTTTTGAGCGGTCGCTGAGAAGTGGCGTTTTTTTGTGAAACGTAACTTCGTCAATCCCTAATTTTTTCTTTTGTGTGGAAAGAAGACCAATGAGAGGTTCGCCAATGGTTCCGGTTCCAACGACATGAACAATTTTTGCTGCTGACATGGGCCCAAATGTATGTGATGACCCCCAAAATGTCAATATTTTGGGGTCTGAAAAACAGAAGTTTTTAGCTGGCGAGCTTGTAAAATCGCTCTTGGGCCAGGAGCTTTTCAAGCCTCGTTACGCGACCACTGTTTTGAAAATCCTTCAAATTCAGGCACCCATGGACCTTTTTAATAAACATGTCATAGACTTCTTCGGTGAGGTCTTTCATGAGGACCGAGAGCTTGCTTTCGGGGATGATGACGGCTTGTTTTTGAAGGTATTCCATATAGTGATTTACGATGGTTGCGATAAACAAGTCTAGATCCTCGCTTTGGAAGTCATATAGGTGTTTTTCAAAGATGACATACAGGGGATCTATAAATTTTGCTTTTTCTTCTTTACTCATATCGTGTTTCCTCCAACGTGCAACGTTTCACATGTTACATCTAGTTTTTCGGTGTTTCGGGGGCAAAGCTTTACTAAAAATGCATTAAATTTGGCTGAGAATTTAATAAGGGGGAAGGCTGTCATTCCGAGGGAATCCGAG
>MGRI01000061.1:1842-3016 GCA_001798105.1 Deltaproteobacteria bacterium RIFCSPHIGHO2_02_FULL_40_11 | reverse complement strand
AGACCCAGAAAAAAAAATATTTGAGCGTCTGAAAACCTTAATTGAGGGCCATCAGCGGTTTTTAATTACAACGCATGTTTTGCCCGATGGCGATGGGCTGGGGGGGGAGATTGCGTTGGCGGAACACCTTAAAACTCTCGGCAAAGAAGTGAGCATTGTGAATTCAGATCCCACCCCTGAAAAGTTTGGGTTGGTGGATCCCGATTTTGAAATCCATATCTGGGATCCTAAAAAGCCACTCCCCCAAGTGGACCTTGTTTTTGCCATTGATGTCAACGATAGGCCCCGACTGGGTCCTTTAAATAAAGCCTTGGAACTCCTCAAAGCCAAAGTGGTGTTTATTGATCATCATATTTCTGATGAAACCATGAAGCATGAACATGTTATCGATGAAGACATTTCTTCGATGGGGGAAATGCTGCACCGGTACTTTGAGGTTGTCGATGCCGAAGTCACTTTTAAAATGGCCCTTGCCATGTATGTTTCTATTTTTACAGATACGAATGCCTTTCGCCACCGAAAGACAACCGCGCTGTCTCATAAAATCTGTGCGTCCTTGGTAGAAGTCGGTGTGGATCCCAATGAAGTGTTTCGTAGGGTGCATCAAACGCGGTCGATCAATCAAATGCATCTTTTGGGAGAAGTTTTAAAAAATGTAAAAACCCGGTGTCAGGGTAAAATTGCCTGGGTTGAAATTCCGCAAAGCCTTCAACAAAAATATGAGGCCACCGCTGAAGACACGCAAGCTTTTGTGGATTATTTACTGATTTTAAAAGAGGTGGAAGTGGGACTTCTCTTTCGTGAAGAAGAAAATGGAAAAATTAAAATTAGCTTCCGCTCCAAAGGCAAAGTTGAAATCTTCCCTCTGGTTCAAAAACTGGGCGGCGGCGGCCATGCGTTCGAAGCCGGCGTGGCCTGCGAAGGCAAAATGCAAGATGTCGTCCAAACCGTCTTAGAAGCTGTTGAAAAGCTTGTTTCTTAGAGATTCCCTTTTACAGTTATCCAAAAATGATAGATAAATAGCGCGTCATAATATATGGGCGCATTATAAGTTATTGAATTTACTGTTTAATTTTATGATTTTTAGATGATATAGATAATATAAGTTGATATAAGTTATTGAATTTATTATAATATTAAATATAGTGCGCCTATATATGAAGGAAAAAACCAT
>MGRI01000061.1:1633-1802 GCA_001798105.1 Deltaproteobacteria bacterium RIFCSPHIGHO2_02_FULL_40_11 | reverse complement strand
ATTCTTGCCATCTTGGACTTGATTCAGTCGAAGCAATCTGAAGCCAAGATTCTATTTGATTTTCAAAAAACAAAGGTCATTGAGGCCTCTGGATATGCAATTTTGTGTTGTTTATCGGATGCCTTGCGTGAACATCAAAAGACCTCCGGTGTTTTTGGCCTTCAAAAAA
>MGRI01000061.1:0-1565 GCA_001798105.1 Deltaproteobacteria bacterium RIFCSPHIGHO2_02_FULL_40_11 | reverse complement strand
AAGATGAAACTTGTTACGCCCACCTTTATCTTAAAAGGGCTGGAGCAATGCATCGACCCCTCTTTTAATGAGGATCTGGACCAAATTTTTATGGCATCTTTGGGGGAAGAAAAACTTTGGTACGTTCGTCTCATTTTGAATGAACTCATGCAAAATGCAATGGACCATGCGACTTCAGAACGATATTTTTTATACGCGGGCTTTCATGAAAGTCATTTCCAATTTGGGGTCTGCGATATGGGGGTTTCTATTCCTGCCAAACTCGAACAAAAATATAATTGTATGGATGATTTTTCGTATTTGAAAAAATCACTTGAATTCGGGGTGGGTACAAGAAGGGCGCGTCCAGGAGGATTGGGTTTAAATCATATGTTTGAGGCTTTAAAATCACAAAAAGGAAGGCTTGTCATCTTAAGCAGAAATGCCCAGCTTAGAATTTATTTTAATCGGCGAAAAACAGAAGGGGGAATGCTTAAAAAACCGCTTCGAGGGACATGGTGTATGGCAAGATTCCTGGTGGGGAGGAAATCGTGAAACTAAGCATTAAAGAAAAATTTTCAAATGATTATATTACGCGTGAGGCTGGTGAAAAACTTCGGAAAATGATCTGTAAAGCAGCGCCTCCCATTGTGCTTGATTTTAAAGCGCTCAAAGTGGCCAGTTCTTCTTTTTTTGATGAGGGCATTGCAAAACTTGGTTTAGAGGGGTTTGATGCAAAATGGGTCAATGAAAATATTACTTTTTTAAACCTTCATAAACTAGACGCGGCTTTGTTGAAACAAGTTTGTTTGGCCAGAGGGATAAAGCTGAATTGGTAATCCCCTAAGTTTAATGCGGCATTTGAGGGGGGAGTATACATTAGTCTTTTACCCATCTTAAATCAGGATTCTTTTTGGACTTAACACATTCCAATAGATAAAGATTAATAAGGACCTGATAAGCTATCCCCGTCTGGGCTGACAATTGCTTAAAGTATTCAATAACCTCTTTATCCATCAGCATTGTCACCTGCTGTTTTAATCTCTTTGCATAAGGATTTTTTACCGATTTCGAAAAATTATACTTTGCTCTCATATAAGATGCCTCCTATATTCTTTCGTTTCATCTTTATTAGCCTTTCTAGCTGAAAAAATTCGAATAATTTCATCTGATTCATCATAAATATGGCAAACAACCAAAAGGCGCAACTTTTCGCTCATCCCAAGTAAAACAAATCGCTCTTCATCACCTGAATGGTCAGGATCATGAAATACTGTTTTACTTTCTTCAAACCAAACACGGTGTTTTCTAAAATTAGCCCTATTCTTCTTTTCATCCCATTCGAAATAAAGCACAAAGCCTCCATTCCTTATATAGTTATAATTATATTATAATTATTTAATAATTCAATACTTATTAAGTTCCGTACAACTTCTGTTAATCTCTTCTTTTTATTTTGTTTATAGCCCCCTCATAAATAACTCCCTGAAAGATCAGAAGAAGCAAGATCTATGCCGATGAATTTGAGCTCAAAGTATGAAAAAAGGGGGTCGGATTTCCGACCATTTAATGCGGCATTTGAGGGG
>MGRI01000060.1:40841-46217 GCA_001798105.1 Deltaproteobacteria bacterium RIFCSPHIGHO2_02_FULL_40_11 | reverse complement strand
CGCTCTTCCGATCTTGCCGTCCAACGCGCCCAAGGCTACAGAGAACTTCTTCTCATGCGCTTTACCTTAAATAGAGCTTTATATTTTGAAAAACAATTTGATCCCAATGAAGATGAACTTGCCCTAAACTATGTTTTAATTCCAGCCATCAAACAAGCCCTGTATTTGTATGAAGCTTCAGATCATCCTTTTTTATTGGAATATTTCAAGTCAGATCTAAAAGAACCTGTAAAGCTTCCCCCTTACATTGCCTACACTCAAGCCAATATTGATTGGATTTTAAGTATTAAAAACATGTCTAAATCTTTAGAAAAACGATTTGATATTTTACGGTCTGCCCTTATTTGGGTGGCCATGGATATTACGATGTCCCCTGAAAAAAGAAGAGCGCCAACCAATGCCCGTCTTTTTTGGAAGCTCAAACAAAAAGAAGAGCTGATTCGAGAGATTCCCCTGGATGAAGCCAGTTACCTTTTAAATGCTGAACTTTCAGATCTTCTTTTAGAAGCCAAATCTGCTTTAATTCCCGAAGACAACGCCCCAAAAATGAAAACTTTTTTAAACGCACAAACCGATTTAAATATTTTATGGAAACATCTTTTAAGCATGCAAAATGCGTTACAAAAAAAAGATGCCCTAGAAAATGAAGAATTATATTCGAAACCCAATTATACGCTCTATCATATCATGGTTGAAATGAATGGTGATCAAGCACCTCTGGAACAAAGCCCTTGGGTAAAACTGGCATCCAAGGTGGATGTTCGAGCTGGCTTTGTACATGGCGAAAATAAAATCGACTTGGGGGAATACCAACGCACCAATCACAATGGAAAAAGTGAACATTCGCCTGCCATTCATATTGCAACGAAAATTGGACCTGCAACGTCTGCCCTGGGCAACGAATTTACCTTCATTGAATTCGATGGCACCTTGACTTCTCTGGAACATGCCAAAACATATAACGTACGCCTCTTTCGACTGGCCAATCCCTCTTTTAGGATTTCGCCCCTTCATGAAGCAAGTGTTGGACCTGTTTTAGGTATTTATGAAGGTGCCAAAAATGAAAGTCAAAACTTCTATTTACGTCGCGTTTTTATTTTAGGCGCCGAAACCCGCCTGGCCTCTCGCTCACAAAGATTCAGTTTGCTGTTAGAAGCCAATATGGACTTTAAAGGCGATGCAACACTGGCGTACGCAGATCCAGCTTGGGCATCCGATGCCTGGCTTCAAGCTCAAAAAGATAAAAACTATCCCACAGATTCCCACACCATTGGCCAAGCCATGCTGGGGGCACAAGATACCAAAACCATGGAACTCAAAGCCACCTGCCAAGCCATTCATGGAAATTTTCTTTTTGAATGCGTATATGGCAGAAGGCGGTACCGTACTGAAGACCTTGATGGAAATGATCCTTCCGATTTATTATTTCGAAATACCCCATACGCCACACAAGATGAAATTCTTGAAGATTTTGGAAAAGCGGCTCTTTCATATTACTATTCCAATGGGTCTTATGAAGATTTTGACCGCGCACGCGTGTCTTTGGGACTAAATTACGAATTTAGTGAAAATGCATCTGGAAAAACATTTTTAAGTCGGTTTAATCCTACGCAAGCAAACGATGTGTTTACCAAAACGGAAGCCTGGTATTTTTATTGGAAAATCGAATATTAGAGGACAAGAAAATGAATCACCTTAAATTCAAAAAATATATTTTATCCCTCTTCTTTATACTTGCCGCTTCGTTTTCTGTTTCTGCCAATGACGCCTTCCCCCAAGAAGACATCCACCTAGAAGGCGTTTATACAGAAATTAAGCCCTCTGACATTGGCGAAGACATTTTTCTGTGGGCGCAAGACACCGCCAAAGACCTAGAAGATGTGCTAAAAACCTTACCCAGTAAACCTGCCCCGCAACAACGAAAAGAAATTTTAACGGTGCTTCACAACGCAACAGCCCAAATTTCTGGCCAAAGAGAATTGCTTCTCATGCATTATCTAATCAACCGTGCCATAGCTTTAGATGCGTTTTTTTCAAATGACAGCCGCGCGGTAAACTATGTTCTCCTGCCTTCTCTTAAAAAGGCGATTCATTTTTATAAAAATACAGACCTCCCTTTTTTAGAAAAAAATGCAGGCAAACCCCAAACAAATGAAATACTTCCGCCTGACTACACGGTTTTAATTAAAGAAATGATTCCCATGCTTTTAACCGCTTCTGAAATGAATGGATCCACTGAAAACAGATTTGAAATCTTACGACTTTCTTTGGTATGGACAATTTTAGATTTCCACAATTCACTCCAAAATAGAAGAAATCCTCACAATGCAAAAATTATAAAACGTCTTTACACTTATTATCGAGATGAAATTAAAGATTTCCCCTCTGAAAATGCAGACTTTATTTTGAATAATGAGATCCGAAAAAAATTGTCGGAAAGTATCCTTGCCCCTAAAAATGAAATCGAAGAATTAACTCCCCTCGAACAAAAAAATTGGGATCCTAACTATGTGCATCAGCCCTTTCCCGAAGAAGCAAAAATCATTATCAATAAGTATCTTTCCTTTTTAAATGGGCTCAGGGTATTTCCTGGCGCTACGGCATACGTTGTAAAATATTTTTCTCTATCAGATTCGTATTTATTACAAACAGAATGTACTTTTAATGGAGAATCTAGACGGTTCCGAACAACATCTAAGGATCTTATTCTATCTACACGACCAGCCTTGGATAGACCCCTCAACTACACAATTCGCACGAACGAAAAGTGGCTTAAATATTCATTCCGCGTTCGATACATTGGTTGCGACACAGGATACATGACCTATGGAGAAGAAGGAACGTTTATTTCCAGTTACGTGGGTGCGGGGACGCAGAATCTCATTAAATTTGGTCACGGAAAATCCAAGGTAGCACTTAGCGCACGTGACATAGAATCAGCTGAATAAAGGCGTCGGAGGGGGTCGGAAATCCACCCCTTATCCCCTGTTTTACGTAAGATGAAGTTCTTGAAAACAAGGTCAATACCCTCTATCTTGTACGTCAGACATGCATGTACAAAACGTTCCTTACGGACAAACCCATCTTAAAGATTTTCTTCAATGGTTGAAAACATACGCATTGAACAAGTCATCCATTTATCGTATCGTTTTATATGGATCCTTTGCGCGTGGGGAAGCAACACAAGGGTCGGATATTGACTTAGCATTTGAGTTGTCTGACGTCGATCAATGGTCAACGATTTTGATGTACATTCAAGAAAATGCTCACACATTAAGAGGATTAGATCTTGTGTGTTTAAAAAATGCATCAGACAATTTAAAAGAAAAAATTCAAAAAGAAGGAGTTGTGATTTTTGAAAGACCAAAGAATAAAGCAATCACTCCAAAACTTTGAGAAAGCATTAACACAGTTGAAAACCGCTGTTGAAAAAAATAGTCTGACGGAGTTAGAACGCTCTGGTGCAATTCAAAACTTTGAGTATTGTTATGAGCTGTGTTGGAAAACGCTCAAAAAAATGGCTGAGGGCGAAGGACGTTCTGCCCCGACACCCCGAAAAGCTTTTCAATATGCCCTGGAAGCAGGCCTCATTCAAAATGAAAAAATATGGGTAGAGATGATTTTAGATCGGAACTTAACCACGCATACTTATGATGAAAAAATAGCTGAAAAAGTATATCAAAATATTCGTGAGAAATACTATTCAGCATTAGAGCTGATTTTTAAGACATTGCCGCATTAAACATTATGGATTTAACCCTTGTTGTCCCCTGTTTTAATGAAGAAGAAAGCATTGAATCTACGGTTCAAAGCTTAAAAGCCGCTTACCCCAATGTTCCCATCATTGTTGTAAATGACGGCTCTACGGATCAATCTGCTCAAAAAATTGCTTCTATTTCTGGAATTCAAGTCATTACCCATGAAACCAATCGCGGCTATGGGGCATCGTTAAAATCTGCCATTCAAAAAGCAACCACACCCTATATTTGCTTTTTTGATGCAGACGGCCAGCATGATCCCAAAGACATCGCCAAGTTGTATGCAGAAACAAAAAATGGCCACATGATGGTGGTCGGCGCCCGGGATAAAAACTTTTTAAGAGATTATAAACGCGTTTTTGGCAAAAAAATACTCATTGGGTTTGCCAATTTTTTAATGCGCAAAAAAATTAAAGACTTAAATTCTGGACTTAGAATCGTTCACCAAAAAATTTTAAATGAATGTTTTAATCTTTTGCCGGATGGTTTTTCTGCATCGACAACAACAACCGTATATGCCATTTGCCACCACTATTCTGTACACTACGTTCCAATTCACATTCGCCCACGCATTGGAAAAAGTTCTGTCCGTCAATTTGCAGATGGTTTTCGCGTGCTTTTACTTTTAATTCGTCTCAGTGTTATGTTTAAGCCCTTACAGTTTTTCTTGCCCTTGAGTTTCTTTTTTATTCTTTCAGGAACTTTATACGGCCTTTGGAAATCGCTTTTGGTACACCAAGGCATTCCTGTGGGCGGAGGGCTTTTAATTATTCTAGGCTTCCACTGTTTTTTCTTTGGACTTCTAGCAGATGGTATGAAATATTCTCGTTCTAAGTAATATGCCGCTTCAAAACTTAAAACTTTTCCATATTTGTTTACTCGGGTTATTCATTCGTCTTCTCACAAGCTATTGGATTGGCGGCGGATTTTACCATCCCGATGCCCACTGGCAATATTTTGAACCCGCTTTTTTTCACACAAACGGATTTGGAGCCCTGCCGTGGGAATTTGACCCAAAGTTTGGTGTAGGGGCAAGGTCTTGGTTTTTCCCAGGGATTATTTATGGGTTTTTACATGTCTTTAAGTGGATTCACTTAAATGATCCCATGATTCAAGTTTTTATTTTTAGAACACTCCTTTCCCTTTCCTCTGTTTTAGGGATTTATTGCATTTATGAAATTACAAAAATACTTGCCAATGAAAGCGCAGCCAAAATAGCTGCACTGTATGCCGCGCTTTGGGGATTTTTTGTGTACTTTAATATTCAATTTCATGGTGAAATGATGGCCATCCCCTGGATGCTCTTAGCCCATCTGCATGTCTTAAAAGCCTCTCAAAAAAAATACGCATTTTTGTCTGGCCTTGCCTTGGGACTTGTTTTTCTTTTCAAATTCCATGTGGCTGCCTTTGGTTTTTCACTTTTAGGGTATTTACTTTTAAAACGCCGATGGCTGGGTGGGTTTCTTTTTTGTCTTGGCGTTGCGATTATGCTTTTTGTACAAGGCATGATTGACACCTTTACGTGGGGTGAATTTTTTTCAACTTTTTTTAATTACACGAAAGCTGTTACAAGCGACCATCTTTCTAAAAAACCTTTTACAGCTTATTTTGAATATTT
>MGRI01000060.1:24521-40722 GCA_001798105.1 Deltaproteobacteria bacterium RIFCSPHIGHO2_02_FULL_40_11 | reverse complement strand
TAAATTTAAAAGCGCTTCGTTACATTAGCCCCATTGTGCCTTTCTTTTTTATTTTGGTGGCATTGGGGGTGGATCGATTTCAGGCATCGGGCACTTTTCAACCCAAATACAAAAAATTAATTTTAAAGTTTTCGATTATTTTATTTATTGTGGCGGGCAGCATTCAATATCTTGCGCCATTTGTTCCAAATGTATTGAAACCCACACGCCCGCCTTGGCTGAAAAGAACAGACTTGGCACAAGCAACGTATTTTGTTGGAAAGCAAAAAGAAAGTACGGGTGTCTTATATGTCAATCATGACCCCATTGGTTATTTTTACTTAAATAAAAACATCCCGATTGGCACAGCCGGCCATGATGCACCAACGATTCAAAAACATCTTCAAGCCCCAAAATATAATTTTATGATTTTTGAACTTCATGAACCCTTAAAACAAGAACTTCTTCCCACATTGAATCAAAGCTGGGATTTTCAACACAAAGTAGGCGATTATGAAATCTATCGAAAGAGAACAGAGTGATCAAAAACTTTTTGACCAAATTGCGCATACCTATGCCAAAAAAGATATTTGCCCTTCCACTGCACTCATTCGTAAATATCAAATTGAGTTTGCTTTAAAAAATTTCTTACCAAAAAACCATCTGATTCAATATTTTTTGGAATGCGCATGTGGCATTGGGGCAACTGCAAAATATTTAGAAGGCCGCTTCCAAAATTACCTGGGCATTGATTATTCCAAGCAAATGATTGAAGCTGCCAAACACTTTCATGGCAATCACCCCAACATTCAATTTTTGAATCGAAATATTAAAGATACGGGGCTGCCACCACAAAGCCAGGACCTTATTTTCACATTTGGCTCGATGCACCATATGACAGATTTAGACACCGTTATGAAAGAATTGGTGCGCATTGGGAAGCCGGGAGGCCATTTGGTCATTGTCGAAGGCCAAAGCGCCAACCCGCTCATTCAAATGACACGGTACTTAAGAGGGAAAATGGATCCTTCTTATTCTCAAGATCAAAAATTCTTTAAAAAAGAAGAGCTGATCGACCTTTTTCGTCGACACGGGCTCAAAAACGTTCAAGCCACATACCAAGGCTTTCTTTCTCCTCCTTTTGCACAAGTCATGCTCCCGTTTGAAAAAATAGCCTACTCCTGGTGTAAAATGGTTTTAACTTTAGACAAATTTTTGGATCTTTATCTTCCCTCTCCTTTTCGATTCTTAAGTTGGAATTTAATTGTTAGTGGGCAGTTTTAAATTTTTGAAAAATCGTCTTTTGCAATATTTCCGGGCGAATATCTTTGAGAAGCGCGAGAAATTTTTCTTTAGAAAAATCATCCATCGACAACTCTGGCAATGCACAAAACTTTTTCTTTTTTCGTGTTGAAATATATAATGTATCCAAAAGGGCTTTTTCAGCACACGCCATGCGATACGGACATTTCGATGAATGCCAATCGATGCCACTTCTCATTAAATCAGGTTTTATTTGATGAAATTCAAATACTCCAATCGCCGTTTGAATCGTCTTTGTATGCCCCGTTGTTGCAATTTGATAGATTTGCGGAATCTGAGAAATCATACCGTGCATATTTAAAGCCGTTAAAAATGAAACATATCCCTGTTCTTTTCCTAATAAATACGGAACCACTCCGAGCACAGAAAAATAAGGATGCTGTGTATTACACCAAAGATTTCGTTTGATACGCGTAATCACATTCTTCTTTGCCATTCTGTTTAATCTTTGAGATGCGGCACTGATACTCATATTAAATTTCAACGAAAATATCTGTGTTGTAAAAAAAATAAATTCTGCCTGATTTAATATTTGATACACATTCATATAGATTTTAAAAAAATGGAAATTTCAGATAGAATGATATTCCATTGATCTTTATTTCCAAATTGTTTTTGATGTTCCAGATCTAAAAAATGAACCACATGCCCCTGAAAATCATCAAAGGAGAGCGCTTCAAGGTTGGATAAAGCATCACGAATGATTTTTTTAGGGACTTTTAATTTTTCAAAATGCTGAAGCTGAATTTTTAAAATATATAAATCAAAAAGATCTCTTACCTGTGTTACATTACGCTGTGCCAACGCCTCGATTTTTTGTGCCATCGCAGCGAAAGCCGTATAGTGCTGAAACAGAAAGGGAAGCCTTTGATAAACGATTGCAATGCTTGAATCAATTCTTGCGATTTCAAAGTTTTGGGGATCTTTGTTTCCTCTTCTGGAAAACTCTATTTTGGTTGGAAAAACTTCTCCTGAAGTTAAGTGCAGTTGAACTTTAAACCGTTGTGTCGTTTCCGTATGTTTGGCTTTCAGTGGATCGTTGATTTTTAAAGATTCAATGCCATAGGTTGAAAGCGTTCTTCGAAAAGGGGCCGCATTTAAAATTTTATACCCATTTTTCTTAAGTGTCTCCACACTGGTTTTCATCACATCCAAATCCATGTCTTCTGAATAGCGAGGTGACTTAAAAAAGAATCTTAGATTTACCCCCCCTTTTAAAATATAAAGCCTGGGGGAAGTGGTTTTCAGCAATTGTTCTAAAAACAAAAAATGGAACAACTCACGTATTTGAAGAGAGGTAACCATTCCTATATTATGTACTATAATTTATGTTTTTGTCAATAGCAGTACATATATATAAAGAATGCCTCGAGCCGATTAATACCCGAACTCTGGCAACTCAAGGATACGATTAGGTTTTTCTCAAAGGCCATTCTTGAAAGCAAGCAGTTTTTGATTGAAAAGTACGTTAAGGAGAAAAATTCAGCCCTTCAGATCGCCAAAATGACCGGGCACAGTGATTATTATGTTTATTCAGCCTTGAAAAAGTTTGGGATTCCTCTTCATTCAAGGGCGGATAAAAAATAAAGCGGTTTTAAATCGAAATGCCTCGTTATCGCTATAGGACTAAAACATCAAGAAAATTAAATCAGGATGAAAGCACGAATTTTTAAAGAGACTTTTTTGGGTAACTTAGATGGCAATTATCGAAAGAGTTCTAGTGCAGCTTGGCCTTTCATGCCGACCTTAACACCTAGCTCCTCTGCTTTCTTTGAAACAATTTTAATTTCTGCATTTACCATATCATTGTGAGTTTTAACACCTGATACAATTGCACAAGCTTCATTTGTTTTATTGCACGTCTCAGCATTAATGTAACCACAAGCTAGAAACCCCTTAGAACCCTTAACGATTAATAAAGGAAGACCAAGTTCAATGCGTTCCTTTGATAGATTATTCCAATTCATTTTTTCAGACTCCTTTGTATAGTTATAATTTATACCGACCAAAACAATTAAGAATAATAAAACAAAAAAAATCTTTATTTTCATGGTCAAAACTTATAGCAAAACCATGCTTAAAAAACAAGCAATAATCTGGAGTGATAAATGCGTTAATAATGCGGTTTTTTATCCTATGAGCTGCCGTGCAAAAGCTATCCTGCTGAGTACTATTTTGAATGCGGTGAATCTTCGCAATATTTTCTGAAGTATACAGTAAAGTGAAATTATTTTCTCAAATGCATACAATGCAACTCTGAAGAGTCCAGGATGGTATATCTCCCACCAACCGTGGATAAACGGTGGTGATACCAATGCCGATTATTTTCTATTTTTTATGTCTTGGATAACTTGATCTAAACGTGCTTGCTCATTTGGGTCTTTGATATCTTTTTTTATATTTTCTAACTCTGGAAGAATACTGTGCCCCATCCCTCTTAAAGCCCCTGCGGCACTCCTCCTTACATTTTCTTTTGGATCAGAAAGTGCACTGGCCACCAATTGAGGAAGAGCCCCTTTGGCATACTCTCCCATAGTTCCTAAAGCCCATGCGGCACTCCTCCTTACATTTTCTTTTGGATCAGAAAGTGCACTTGTCAATTGAGGAAGAACCCCTTTGGCATGCTCTCCCATCCTTCCTAAAGCCGATGCAGCATTTTCCCTTATCCTTTCATTTGGATCAGAAAGTGCGCTGGCCAATTGAGGAAGAGCCTCTTTGGCATGCTCTCCCATTATTCCTAAAACCCCTGCGGCTCTCCTCCTTACATTGTCATTTGGATCAGAAAGCGCACTCGCCACCAATTGAGGAAGAACCCCTTTGGCATGCTCTCCCATCCTTCCTAAAGCCTCTGCGGCTCTTGCCCCTACATTGTCATTTGGATCAGAAAGTGCGCTGGCCAATTGAGGAAGAGCCTCTTTGGCATGCTCTCCCATGTCTCTTAAAGTCCATGAGGCGCTTGATCTTACATTTTCATCTGAACCTCTTAAAGTTGCATTAGTTAAAAATAAAGCCTTTATCCCTAGATAAAGTGGATCTTTAAATGAAGCTTCTTGCTCCTTATTTAGCTGTACCATAACCTTTTGATTTTCATCTGAAAACGCTTCCATCCCTTCTGAAGTTATCAGTGTCTCAAGCACCAAATCATAGGGACTAATCACAGCTAACGTATGCGGGGCATGTATATAAAGCTTTCCACTGATAAAAGAAAAAATAGGAGGATTATTAACATTGGCTTCCTCATCCCAAAAAAGGGACCGTACCTTTTTTATGAGCGTCCCTGTCTCTTTATTAAAAACATATAGTTGGATATTGCCATCCGATGATCCCAGCTGAAAGACCTTATCTAAAAAGATAAAAGGCTTAGAAACTAACATCCGCCCTACAGGGAGTTCATAACAAATACGCTCCTTACAAAATTTTCCATCCCTATATTCTATTTCTTGGGATCCAGTGTTTGAAACCGAAGATAAAGGAGTGCATACGCTTTGATTGAAATCCTCTAATGTCCTCTTCATTTGCTTTAATGTCTCTAGCATCTTTGTAAAATCGGCTGAAACATAAACCTCTTGAACCGCCATCTGTTTTAACCTTTCATACATTTTTTTAGCCTTTTCATCTTCTCCCAAAGCCTGGTAACAATGAAATAGCTTTAAGGTTTGTGATTTTTTACTCCACCCCAGATCTTCCAGATAAGAGAGATCTTCTTTAGATAAAATGGATAGAGTATCTAGTGCCTTTTCTAAATAACCTATAGAAGCATGACAGTCTTGATTGTATCTTTCATAAAGTCCATCCGCCAAGCCACTATAATAAATTGCTTTTTCTAGAGGCGATGCTATTTTTTCAAATATCTTTTCCTCAGAAAGAGGCGCCATCTCATTTTTAAATTGTTCCATTTCGGAATTGAAAGATTTTTGGACTCCTTCTTTTGAGAACTCTTTAATACGGGAACTCCATGGCTCTTCCGATTTTATATATTCAAATGCACTTTCTGGATCTTCTTTCCAGAGCTGATATACTTCGAACTGTGAAATGGTTTTTTTAAATTCTTTTTTAGATATAGCTTGTAAATTGTCATCTAAATGAACCGATACGTTAGCCCTTTCATTTTCTATCCAATGAGCAAGGGAGGTAAAATGCCCTGATTCTAATTCAAGAAGCTCATCATCATTAGAGGTTTCTTTTAGTTTTCTCAAAAAAATCGAGGCCTCTAAAAAATCCTTATTTTTAATAAATTCCTCATAGTGGGAGAGATTAATTTGTAATTCCAGGATAGATGTTTCTATTTTCCCAAAGGAGCTGGAAAGAAACAAAACAAAGCCCGAGAAAAAAAAGACAATGAGTATAAATATTCCTCTCATTTTAAACTTCTTTTTCATCTCTTTACTTATCGGAATTTTTTGAACTCAACTCAAATGGCAATGCAAAACGATGTACATTGCTCATATCCTGGTTTTAAGGGGTGCCCAAAATAAACCTGGCATCGGTGTCGCAGGGACTAAAAATGCAATTGGCAATACTCCGAATATTGAGGATAATTTCGGAGTATGTTCGGAAGGTTAATAAAGCTAAGTAAAAACAATAGCTTATTTGTTTTTGGTGCGCGTGGAACGGGCAAAACAACACTTATCGAAAAGAAATTTTCCGGAGCTAACACGCTTTGGATTGATTTATTAAAAGATAAAGACGAGGAAAAATTTCGGAAAGATCCTGATATGCTCTCTAAAATTTTAGCTGAGCATTCATATCAACGAATTGTCATCGATGAAATTCAAAAAATTCCAAAACTCCTGGATATCGTTCATCATTAGGATTTTTTTTGCCCTCTTATCATCGTTCCATTCGCAAACGACAAAAAACTTCCCCTAAATTTTATTTATTTGATTTAGGTATTAAGAGAGCGCTTGAAAATGCTCTTACAATACCTTTGCAGCCAGCTACCTATGTTTATGGAAATGCCTTTGAACACTTTATTGTATGCGAGGCTTTTCGTTTAAATGAGTATTTTCGAAAAGATTTTTCTTTTTCCTATCTCAGATCAACAGAAAGTTCAGAAATCGATCTCATTATTGATCGCCCAGGAAAACCCACTTTATTGATTGAAATAAAATCAAAGAAACAAATTTATGATGAAGACGTTTCAGTCTTAAAACGTTTTCAAACAGATTGGAAAGGTGCTTGTGAGGCCCAGCTTTGGTGTACTTGTGATGAAATGTTTAAAATTCATCAAGTTCATGTTCTCCCCTGGAAAGATGCTCTTGCTAAACTTTTCTCTTAAGACTTTTTTAATAAGAATGCCCCAGGAGGGAATCGAACCCCCGACACGAGGATTTTCAGTCCTCTGCTCTACCGACTGAGCTACCGGGGCATCAGACGGCTTCTTTTGGGTATATGGAATGGCTTGTACCTTGTCAAACAAATTCTATCCATGATACACATTTTGCGTGACTGAAATTGAAAAAAATATTCAAACGATCCAAAAACAAATCCCGAAACATGTAAAAATTATGGGCGTTACCAAGGGCCAACCGCTTGAAAAAATTTTGGCGGCCCAAAAAGCAGGCCTCACCTGTTTTGGTGAAAACTACGTACAGGAATTCTTAAAAAAATGGGGGGCATTAAAAAGAGATGCTTCGGCTTCGCCTCAGCATGACTGGGTCTTCATTGGGCATCTTCAAACCAATAAAGTAAAATATATTATTGATAAAGTTTCTGAAATTCATTCTGTGGATAGCCTAAAACTTTTCGGAAAAATTGAAAGTGAAGCACAAAAAGTGGGACGAAACATGAATGTTTTGGTGCAAGTGAATGTGGGCGATGAAGAAAGCAAGTTTGGATTGCACTTAGATGTGGTGTTTGGTTTTTTTAAAGGAATAGATGCCCGCCTTCAAAAGCATGTCCACATCAAAGGCCTCATGACGATTCCGCCGTATTTCGAAGATCCCGAAAAATCTCGCCCTTACTTTCGAAAGCTAAAATCTTTGAAAGAGGCTTTAAACAAAAAATTTACAAATTTAAATTTAACAGAACTTTCCATGGGGATGAGCCACGATTACAAAATTGCCATTGAAGAAGGGGCTACACAAATACGCTTGGGCACGGCTTTGTTTGGAGAGAGATCCCCGCTTTCGCGGGGATGACAAGCTCCGCGAAGATGACATTAGAAAATGAAATCTTTGGGATCCAGAGGCACCTGATTTAACAGCACTTCGTAATGCACATGCACCCCTCTGGCGCGACCTGTTTTGCCAACGCTTGCAATTTTTTGCCCGCGTTTTACAAAATCTCCAGCTTTCACCCAAATACGAGAAGCATGCCCATAGCGGGTTTTTAAACCAAACCCATGATCCATGACGACATAACGGCCATAACCTGCGGCATACCCTGCTTCTTCTACGAGGCCATCTGCCGTGGCAATGACAGAGTTTCCATAATATGCAGCCACATCAATCCCTTCATGCATTCGCCACGTACCATTGGGATTACGACGAAACCCAAAGTCAGACGCAATATAGCCTTTTGCAGGCAGCAAAGACGGAATGGACGCCAAAAGTGTTTTATTTTCATCGTAAAACGCTTCAAGCTCTTCATATTTTTCAAGTTGAGTTTGAGCGTCCACTTTTAAATCTTCCAATCGAATTTCCATGGGGTCCAGATCAATTTTTTCCCCCAAGGGTAAAATGCCCTGTTGAAAAGTGGGGATAACGTTGGGAACATCAGAAAGATGAAACCCATTTTGCACCACACGCACCCCCTGCATGGGTTCTTTCACTTGCGCAATCATGCTCAGTTTCGAAGAGAATCGATTTAATTTTTGAAGTGTTTTATCTAAAGTGGTTAATTGAAATTTCATTTGGCGCATTTGTCCAACCAATGTCAGGCTTTCTGCATGCATCTCTTTTACGCGTGTGAACTCCTGATGTAACCGAATGTATTCTACGGACAAAACCAAAAAACCAAAAACAAAAATGCTTGAAAAAACGTGTTGCCGATTCACTTTCCCAAAAAGATCAATTAAAAATTTAAACTTCATCAGCAATTTGGTTATCATGGCCCTTCTCCTCGAGTCAACGAAATCTAAACTTCATCCACCGAAATTAAAACTGCTGTAATATTGTCATCGCCACCTTTTGCATTGGCGCTTTGAATTAAATTTTTACATCCATCTGCTAATGAAAATCTTTTGGTGATAGCGTGCACCATTTCTTGACTTGATAAATTTCCATGCAAGCCGTCACTACAAATTAAAAACCGGTCTCCTTTGGAAAGTTTTTTTACATAAAGCGCAACCTCTACCTGCGGATCGTATCCCACAGAGCGCGTTAAAACATTTTTAAGTGGGACATTGAGGCCGCTGACCATTTCATTCGAAGCCAGGGAATGGTCTTCTGTAAGCTGCCAAATATGTTTTCCATGCATTAAATAGGCACGAGAATCTCCCACATGGGCAATGTACACAGAATCCATTGTAAAATATAACGCTGTAACCGTTGTCCCCATGCCTTTAAATTCTGAGTTTTCTTTTGCGCTTTCGTAAATTTTCGCATTCGCATTGTGAATGGTTTGAACCAAGTGTTTTTCAGGATCTAAAGAATGTTTTTTAAAAGAAAAGGTTTGATTGAGTTCGTCGACAGCCATTTTGGCGGCAACATCCCCGGCTTGATGCCCCCCCATGCCATCTGCAACCACATAAAGCTTGGCATCGTCGTTACAAATATAACGATCTTGATTCATCTTACGAACTTTGCCAATGTCCGATGCCCCTGCTGTGCTGAGCCTCATAAAGTTACCCTATATATAATGTAATGCAATTTAGAGTAGTATATAGAAATGCCTAAAAGAGTGTCAACTAAAAGAGTTTTTTCCGTAAAACATCGAAATAATGTACATTCGGCAGCTTTACAAAATACGCTTTTTGCCCAGATTTTTGAACCGTCACCTGGTCTTCTTTATGAATCGGAAGGGCTTCTTGTCCATCAGCCGTCAAAAGCACTTCGGAATTCATTCCTTCTAAAGAAACATCAATCTTTGAATGATCGGACATCACCAACGGACGATTCGCCATGGTTTGTGGACAAATCGGGGTTAAAACCATCATTGGATGTGCGGGTTCAATAATGGGCCCGCCCGCTGCAAAAGAATATGCTGTCGATCCCGTGGGCGTCGCAATAATGAGACCATCTGCCTTTACCGTTGAAAAATAATGTCCATTTAAAGAAACTTTAAAATTTGCAATTCTGGCCGTGCCTGTTGTGTGAAGCACAATATCATTTAACGCATGAATGGTTGCAAACGCTTCGCCTTTTCTTGTAATCGTGGCTTGAACCTTAATTCTTTCTTCAATTTCAGGTCCTTTTTCTAAAATAGGTAAAATCGCGCCTTGATATTCATCCGGAGAAACCTGCGTTAAAAAGCCAAGCTCTCCCAACCGAATCCCAAGGACTGGTACTTTTTTCCCTTTTAAAAGCCCAACCCCGCGAATCAGCGTTCCATCACCGCCTAAGGTTAAGAGTAAATCTGCTTTTTCAAATTGCTCTTTTAAAATTTCACAGCCTTTGGATTCTAACCACGGCACAAGCTCCTGGGATAAAGTTTCGGCTTTGGCGTGGCCCTCTTTTAAAAGAATGCCAATTTTTTTGAGTTTTAACGGCATGGTATTTCAAAATTTAGCATGCCCTCAAAGAATTTACAACGGTTGCATCTTCATCCCAGCATGGTACTTTCATTCTCGCATGGACCTTTTCACACACAAACAAAACTTGCGTGCGCCTTTGGCTGAAAAAATGCGCCCCAAAACCATTGAAGAATTTGTGGGCCAAACGCATTTGGTCGGTGAAGGCAAAATTTTAAGAAAATTGCTTCAAAATAAAAAATTGTTTTCTTTGATCCTCTGGGGTCCGCCCGGGGTTGGGAAAACCACACTGGCGCGCATTTTGGCCCAGGAAACTGAAAGTGAATTTGTATCGACCTCTGCGGTTACTTCAAACGTCAAAGAACTTCGCGAAATTATGAAAAAAGCCCAGGAACGCCAAATGCTCTATCAAAAAACAACGGTTTTATTTATTGATGAGATCCATCGCTTTACAAAATCCCAACAAGATTATCTCTTGCCCCATGTGGAAAAAGGGACAACGATCTTTATGGGCGCCACCACAGAAAACCCTTCGTTTGCCGTGATTTCTCCTCTTTTATCTCGAACACGGGTTTTGGTTTTGCAAAAGCTGGATCCCAACGCCTTAGAAAAAATTATTGTAAATGCCCTAAATGACACCCTTCGCGGGCTTGGGAAAAATAAACTTGGCATTCATCCCGACGCTCTTTCTTTTTTAGCCGGCTCTGTGAATGGTGATGCCAGAAGTGCACTGAATACTTTAGAAATTGCACATGAATTATCGCTGAAAGAAAAACATCCAGAAATTCTCTTAGAAACGGTTTCAGAAGCCCTTCAAAGAAAAAGTCTCTATTACGATAAAAATGCAGAAGAACACTATAATATTATTTCAGCTTTTATTAAAAGTTTAAGGGGTTCGGATCCAGACGCTGCGCTGTATTGGATGTGCCGCATGCTTGAAGCCGGGGAAGATCCCCTTTTTATTGCAAGACGCATGATGATTTTTGCATCGGAAGATATTGGAAACGCCCAGCCTCATGCCTTGACACTGGCAGTGGCGACCATGCAAGCTGTCCACTTTGTCGGACTCCCCGAAGCTAAAATTCCGTTAGCGCAATGTGCCACCTACCTGGCCACGGCTCCCAAAAGTAATGCTTCTTATGAAGCGCTTCTTTTGGCAACGAAAGACGTTCAAACCAAAGGAAACTTAGATGTCCCCCTTTATCTTCGAAACGCCCCCACACAACTGATGAAAAATCTAAACTATGGTTCAGGATATCAATATGCCCATCACCAAAAAGAGGGAAAGGTAACCCATCCACACCTTCCCAAAGAGCTCCAAGGAAAAAAATATTATTCCCCGCCTTCCAAAGTAACTCCCAAAGCCTAATTTTGGGGGGCTTGCGAAGTCCTTTTTTTTCTGTTATGTTTGCTGCCTAAAAAACAATCACTTGATAGCCCCTTAAAAGAGGTCACGGAAAAGATGCAAAAAGAAGTCATTTCCTCAATAAAAAAGAAGAGTTACGCACTTTCAACCTGGTTTGAAAATCACGCAAAAAAGGTCCCGATTCCATTTATGTCTGCTGTTACCATCCGAGATGCGGGCTTTAAAGTTGCTGTCACAGAATTTGATCTTTTCCCAAAAGGACTCAATACTTTAAGCACCACAGACCTTTCCAATGCCTCTAATTTAATAAAAAAATATTTTAGTCGTTTCTATTCGGAATTGGGCAAGTTAAAACGTGTTTTGATTTTAGTATCCACAACCCATACGAATCCTTTTGTATATGATCACTTCGATCTTCTGGTGCGACTCATGAAAAAAAGTGGTTTTAAAGTACAGCTGGCCACATTAGAGCAAATTTCAACCCCTTTTCGCGCGCAAACCTCTAAGAAAAAAACATTGGAAATTTTATCCACACGCATTGAATCCAATCGTCTCATTTGCGAAAATTTTGACCCAGAATTTATTTATGTCGCAGATTCATTTCCGATTGAACAGGTCCATAAACTCTTAAATGTTGCTCAACCCATTACACCGCACAGACGTGCGCTGGTAAATCCAAAACGTAAAGTGAGCGACCATTATCATATGTATAATACATTGATCGCAGACTTTTGCAGAGAAACAGAACTCGATCCCTGGCTTTTTGCATCTTTATACAATTTGGAAGCACATGTAAATTTTGACGAAAAAAGTGGTGTTGAAAAAATTACACGCGCAACAGAAGAATTATTGATTGATCTTTATGATAAGCATCAAAAATATCAAATTGAAGAAAGACCTCAAATTCAAATTAAAAATAATACAGGCACCTACGGCATGGGGATCTTAACCATTCGCTCACCGAGAGAACTTAAAAAACTGTTTTTGGCCAAGAAAAAGAAAAAAACGTCCGCCAAAACACAAGCTGTCATTAATGATGTGATTGTCCATGAGACATTACCTGTCCGTCCGATCTTTAAAAATCTGCAAGGCGAGATGGTTGTATACCTTATTGGAAATGACATCTTAGGCGGCTATATTCGAGCCTACACAGATCAAACTGAAAAAAATCTGACAAAATCCAGAACACATCTTTTTCAACCGCTCACCTTTGGAAAATCTGGCGCACAGCTCAAATATAAAAGCAAAGTCGACCGACAGCTCGGCCTTTTGTACCAAAACCTTTCAAAAATTGGGGGATTGGCCATAGGTTATGATATTGATCGCAAGATTTAATCAAAAAGATGAAAATTTGTGCAATCAGCTAAAACGCTGATTGAATCGCTATTTTCAAGAAAAAATAGATCATTTTTCATGAGTTATCCACAGACCTGTGGATAACTTTTTTTTGATTAACATTTAACCAGTATTAGAAAAAACATAAGTATTTAAGCTCAAGTAGGCTGCTTAATTTTATATCAGCGGTTGGAGATCAACAGACTTATCCACAGGCTATCCACAGGCAGCTATTTCAGATAAGGAGACCACGCAGGATAGGTAATATTGCCATAATTTGATAAAATTTTGTGCACAGCGCTGCCATCTGCATTCATCATGTATAAATCATAGGTTCCAGATTCATTCGACGTATACACCAAATGGCGTCCGTCTGGCGACCAGCTGGGATATTCGTTATTTTTGCCTCTCTCAGACTTGGTGAGCCTTCTTAAGCCACGCCCATTGGGCTGCACAGAAAATAAATCAAAATGCCCTTCAAGTTGTGCTGAAAAAGCAATTTGGTTTCCATCTGGAGACCATGCCGGAGAAGAATTATACCTCCCTGCAAACGTTAAGCGTGTGGCCTCAGAAGAAGATAAATCTTCTAGTAAATAAAGATGGGCGTAAGGCGCTCTGCCCGATGAAAAGACAAGTTTCTTACCATCCGGGGAAAAACAAGGTTCTACATCAATGGCCCCATGTTGGGTGATACGATGCAGAATTTTTCCTCTGCGATCGATCAAATAAATTTCTGGATTTCCGTGAAGAGAAAGTGTTGCTGCCAATTGAGTTCCATCTGGTGACCATTTTGCCCCTGTATTGAGCCCTGTATGTGTAGAAAGTGAAATTTCTTTTCCAGAAGAAAGCTCAAGCATAAAAAGATCTAAGTTTTTAATATTTTTTTTATGCGTCGCATATCTGGAATAAGTAACATGCGTTCCAAAGGGCGCCCAAGCAGGTGCAGAAAGAATCGATTCATGTTTGGTGAGTTGTTGAATATTCGATCCATCAAAATCCATCACATACAATTCTTTGTGACGGGTTTTATCTGACACAAATAAAACCTTGGTTCGAAAAATACCCTTTTGCCCCGTTAGGTTTTCCATAATGTCATCCGAAAATTCATGGGCAAGGACTTTGGCATCTTGAATTGCGGCAATATATTCTTTTCCAAAAACCAGTTTTGCACTTTTAATGTCATACACACGCACATCTAAATGAAAATTTTTGTCTAGCGTTTTATAGCCCCCTTTCACTAAAAATTCGGTTCCCAATTTTGCCCATTCTTTAAAATCAATATCGCCGAGATTATAACCTTTGCTTTCAAAAGGGGATTTATCTTTGGGATCGATAAAATCGAAAATACCTGTAAACGCTAAATTGGACAAAACCGTGTCTTGAACGATGGAAGCCTGCTTAAAGCCTTCATGTGTGTCTCCAATACTTTTAAAGGGGAAAACTGTGACCAGTGATTTTCGTAATTTTGCATCGTCAATTGTAATATAAATTTTCTTGGCTTGAAGAGGCCCGGCAAAAAACAGTCCCACAATGATCCATAAACATATTTTTTTCATCACATCAGCTCCTTTGCATAAAAATCAATCACAATGCCATCGTATCTTACATCCCGTTGAATATTTTCTGGGACTTTCACAAACGGGAGAGATTCTTCCAAGGCACGGTTCATAAAATCATCGAAATCTTTATTGCCACTGGAAACAATTTCTTTTCGAATGAGATAGCCATCTAAATCCAAATAAATCGTCAATTTTCCAGACAGGTCTTCTTTTTGCCGCAAATAAAATGGAAGCGCCCATCTGAGTTTAATTTTTTCTCGAACTTCACTGCCATAGGCATCCAAGAGTTCTCCAGTTTCCGGCGCAGCAGAAGGAATTGAAGCCCCGGGGGTTTGAACATTTCCTTTTCGTAACACTTCTTTTTTGACTGCGATTTTTTCAGTTTCCAGCTTTTGAAGCGATTTGAGTCGGGCAATGGCAGAATGGGCCTGCGATTTTAATTTTTCAACGGCAGCTTTGCTTTTAAATTGAAGCGCGTCAGGATCTTCGTAGTCTGTTTCAATGTTTTTCCGCAAACTTTGAATGGCATCTTGGGTCGAAAGAATAGGTTGATCTAATTTGTGAAGCACTTCATCAGGTAAATCAATAATATCGACCCGCACCGTAGAAGCATACTTTAGCGTCGCCTGCTTTCCTTTTAAAATGTGAATATACGGCGCTACAAAGGTGAGGGTTACAACCAGAAAGTGCAAAATACCAGAAGCGATGAGTGCCTTTTGAAAATACACATTTGAAAATTGACTTAAGTAGGCATATTGCTTCATGAATTACCTTTGAAGCGGCTCTGTCACCAAACCAATCCGTGTAATCCCGGCGCTTTTTACACGCGCCATAATTTCTGCAACAAAACCGTATTCAACACTGCGATCTGCACGAATAAAAACTTCTCTGCGTTTGATATTGCCCAGCGCCTCTACCAGTTTTTTTTCAAGATCTTTGGACTGAAGTTTTTCTTTCCCTAAAAAAACATCTTTATTTTTGGTAATCACCAAAACCATTTGTTTTTCAGAAGGATCAATGGATGTGGTTTTGGTTTGGGGAAGATCGATGGGAATGCCTTGTTCCATGAGCGGCGTTGTAATCATAAAAATAATCAATAAAACAAGCATCACATCGACCAAGGGCGTTACATTAATGTCCCCCATCACCGAACGATTGTTGCCGTTTTGAAATGCCATTTTAATGATTCCTTTTTAGGATATTCGTAAAATCAGACGCGAAATTTTCCATTTCCGAAACAAATACCCGAAGTTTGGACTGAAAAAAGTTATAGGCGACCACCGCTGGAATGGCTGCGGCCAAGCCAATGGCTGTTGCAATGAGTGCTTCGGAAATACCGGGGGCCACAACGGCCAAATTTGCAACGCCTGTTGCGCCAATGCCTTGAAAAGAATTCATAATTCCCCAAACTGTTCCAAATAGCCCCACAAAGGGAGCTGTTGCGCCTGTGGTTGCTAAAAAATAAACGGCTTTTTCAAGTCGCACTGTTTCTGCGTTAATGGCTCTTCGAATGGAACGAATCACATTATCAAAATGCTGCTCATCAATGGTTTTGGTAGCCTGTTCCTTATAACTTTTTTGAACCTCCGTAAAACCTGCTTGAAAGACATGCGCCAATGGGGAATTTTGAAAATGCCGTTTCCGTTTAAAGAGCTCGTCCCATGAAATCCCCTCATAGAATTGACTTAAAAAGGTATCCGTTTCACGCCGGACGTCTCGAAACATAAGATACTTTGCAAAGATAATGGCCCAACAGGCAATGGAAGCCACGATTAAAATCAACATCACCAATTTTACCATGGGCCCTGCGTTCATCACCAAATCCAAAGCATTGTATCTGGCACCCACCACCGCAGTAGCAGCTAAAAAAATGTACATGTCACTCTCCTTAACTAAGAGGATCTTTGTAATCCCTCTCTAAAACTAAATATCCAAAAACTACCGTTCCTGTTGGGGACGGATCTCGAAGAGATCGGTCCCCATGTGCGCGTTTTATCTGAATAAAAA
>MGRI01000060.1:0-24425 GCA_001798105.1 Deltaproteobacteria bacterium RIFCSPHIGHO2_02_FULL_40_11 | reverse complement strand
AGATTTTGAAAATGCTATTGTTGCACAATTCTTATGCAGAATCAGGCATTTATCATTGCGCGCGAGGGATTTAAATTTATTTTTATTTCTTTGGCCCTCACCCTCATGACCTTGGCATTTGGCTTTTCATTTTTAGCCTTTCTATTTTTGGGGCTGACCCTTTTCATCATAAGTTTTTTCCGAAACCCCAATCGAACACCCCCCACCGTTGAAAAGGCCATTCTTTCACCTGCAGATGGTAAAATTTGTCAAATTGAAGACGTTTATGAACCCAAATTTTTAAATGAAAAACGAAAAAGAGTCTCAATTTTCATGTCTGTCTTTAATTGCCATGTGAATCGATTCCCTTTTGAGGGGAAAGTTTTAGAAATGAAGTACCACCCTGGGAAGTTTCATATTGCAAGCGTGGATAAAGCCTCTGAACTTAATGAACAACATGCCTATTTCATTGAGGACCAAGCCGAAAAAAAATATGTATTGGTACAAATTGCTGGCTGGGTGGCACGCCGAATTGTAAGCTATGTCCAACCCGGAACGACGCTGCAGGCCGGCCAACGGTTTGGAATCATTCAATTTGGCTCTAGAGTTGATTTTTATTTGCCCCTTTCAGTCCATTTACATGTCAAAGTGGGAGATCGTGTGAAAGCAGGTTTATCTGTTTTGGGGACTTCTCTATAGACAAACATCATGAAACATCCCGATAAAAATACTGTTGTTTACCTGCTTCCCAATCTTTTTACGACCGCCAATCTTTTTTGTGGATTTTATTCGGTGGTTGCCAGTCTTCAAGATTTGTATTTACCCGCCGCCATGGCCATTTTTTTTGCCGGCGTATTTGATATTTTAGATGGCCGCGTGGCACGGCTTACAAAGTTGAATTCAAAATTTGGGGAAGAGTATGATTCCCTGGCAGATCTGATTTCTTTTGGGATTGCCCCTGCCATGCTCATGTATCTTTGGTCGATTGAAAGTTTTGGACGTTTGGGATGGCTTGCTTGTTTTGTGTATTTGGCCTGCGGAGCACTTCGCTTGGCCCGCTTTAATATCAAAGCTTCTTATACCCATAAATCTCATTTTGAAGGACTTCCTATTCCGATGGCTGCTTATGCAGTTGCCACAACGGTACTCATCTTTCACGAACTCATGCTTGAAGAATTTAAAAATCCTTTCACCTTGGGACTCACCGTTACACTTGCCTTTTTAATGGTAAGTTCCATCCCCTATAAAAGCTTTAAAGATCTGGATTTAAAAAACAAAAAATCTTTTGGTATTTTGGTAACTGCTGTTTTTATTTTTATGGTGGTCGCCTATAACCCAGGCGTCATGATGTTTGTTGTCATGATGCTTTATATTTTATCTGGCCCGCTTCTTCTTCCCTGGTCGCTCAAGAAACTCGCCCTTCAAAATAATGTACAAACGCAGTCCAAACAGACCTTAAAGCTAATTGAAAAGGACGCACAAAATGTCTAGACTGTTCAAAAAGGCTCAGATGCTAGGCGCCCGAGGAGGCGCGACTGAGGCGTACTTGAATGGTACGTCGAAGGAGAGACGACGAGGGCAACGACGCAGATGAGCCTTTTGGGACAGTCTAAATGGAATGTGGCGGTGATTGGCGCCACCGGGGCCGTAGGCCGCGAAATGATTTCTATTTTAGAAGAAAAAGAATTTCCGGTTGCCAAGCTTCGGCTCTTTGCATCGGAAAAGTCCTTTGGGCAAACGCTTCGGTTTCGTGGCCAAGAACTTCCCATTGAAGTTCTCGCCAAAGATCATTTGGCGCCATTTGAAAATATCGATATCGCATTGGTCAGCGTGGGAAGTCGTATTAGCCAAGAGTTTTTACCTCTCATTGCTGAAAGAGGAACCGTGTGCATCGATAATTCCAGTGCCTGGCGAATGGATCCAGACGTTCCCCTCATTGTTCCAGAAGTGAATGCTTCGGCTTTATCTGGGTTTCGACAAAAAAATATTATTGCAAACCCAAATTGTTCCACCATTCAAATGGTTCAAGTTTTAAAACCCATTCACGATGCCTATCAAATTAAACGCGTTGTGGTTTCTACCTACCAATCAACCTCGGGGAAAGGCCAAAAAGGCATTGAAGAATTATCCAAACAAACCATTGCCCTTTTAAATCAAAAAGAAATTAAAACAGAGGCTTTTCCACATCAAATTGCCTTTAATTGCATTCCCCACATCGATCAGTTTGATGAAGAAGGCTATACCTTTGAAGAAAAAAAAATGATGTTGGAAACGGTTAAAATCTTAGAAGATGCTTCAATCCGAGTAACCGCCACATGCGTTCGTGTACCCGTATTTTCTTGTCATGGAGAATCCATTAATATTGAAACAGAAAGAAACGCTTCAGCGGACGAAATTCGCGCGCTTCTTTCTCAAACCAAAGGTCTCAAAGTAGTTGATGATCCCACAAAAAACCTTTATCCTACGCATATCTTAGGCGTAAACCAGGATGATACTTTCGTGGGACGCATTCGCGAAGATCATTCTGTAGAAAATGGGGTTCATTTATGGGTCGTTTCAGACAATTTAAGAAAAGGCGCGGCCTTAAACGCGGTTCAAATCGCAGGTGCACTTTCACGGGAATTTTTATGATTAAAAAAATTGGTTTTTTTGTTTTTATGTTTTACATGATGACGTTTGTTTCCGCTTTTTTAATGGCCCAAGACGCCCTCCCCCCGGAAGATGAAGAGCTTGTAACGATTGAAGAAGAATTGGAAGAAGCACGCATGCAAGTGTTGCGCGGGCAAGAAAAGCAAGAAGAAACGATTGCTGAACCTGAACCCGTCGTTGAGACTGAACCTGAAACGATCGCGGAACCTGAAACCACAGTAAAAGAAGCAGAAACGGTGCCCCAAAGAATGCCGGCTGACACACCCAGTTATGAAAGTAACAAAGTTACATTAAAGCAACCTCCTGCCGGAGAATCTCCCCAAAGCTGGGGGTTTACATTTGCAGGGGGAACCTATCGCCCCACAGCGTACGCAGGAAGTGGTGTTAATTTTGACAACGTCTATGACAGTGACCAACAATTTTTAGGTGAAAAAGGAATTTGGGGAGACTTAAGCCTGGAGTGGAATCTTTATAAAGGCATGCTTGGAAAATTTGCCCCGAAGTTTACCACAGGATCTTGGCTCATTTATTCCGAGTACGATCCTCTGACAGATTCTGGAACAGATAAAAAACTGTATGCGCTCTGGGCATTACCCTTTTTTGGAGGCGGCGTCTACCGCGCGCACTATTGGAAAAAGCAATGGGTGGTACCATATATGGAAGCAGGCTATGGCATTATACGTCTTCAACAAGGGTATCAGGCCGTCCCCGCGGATCGATATACCGTATGGCGTCAAGCCTATACGTTTGGAGGCGGCATCCAAATTAACGCAAATATTTTAGACCCAAACTCTGCAAAATCTTTTGATGTCAACTGGGGCGTCAATAATACTTATCTGATTCTTTCTTACCGAGAACTCCGCAGTATGAAAAAAGACGATTTCAATTTTTCTGGAAAAGAACTCATTACCGCGGGGCTTCTTTTTGAATTCTAATGATGCTTAGAAATTTGAAGTTTACGATTGAATACGATGGCACCCGCTACTTCGGCTGGCAAAGGCAAATTCAAACGCCCACCCTTCAGCAAACGCTTGAAGAAACGCTCGAAAAAATCATTCAAAAAAAGGTGCATCTTGTGGCATCGGGCAGAACAGACCGTGGGGTTCATGCCCTGGCACAAATTGCCCACTTAAAGCTAGACACGCATCTTACAAATACACAACTTCAAAAGGGGCTCAATGCCCTTCTTCCCGCTGACATCAAAATTAAAGAAATTGAAACCGTATCTGAAAATTTTCATGCACAACTTCATGCAAAATCGAAGATCTATCGGTACCAAATTTATAATTTCCCAACAGCGTCTGCTGTGTACCGCAACCAAAGTTGCTGGATTTCACACCCGTTAAATATAGAATTGATGAAGCAAGCTGCGAACCTGATTATTGGAGAACATGATTTTAAGGCTTTTCAAAATGCGGGCACACAGGTTCCTTCAACGATTCGAAAAATTTATCGCTCTGAAATTTATGAAAAGCCCCCATTTTTGATCTATGAAGTTGAAGGCAATGGGTTTTTAAAACAGATGGTTCGAAACATTGTAAGCGCGCTTTGCGAAGTTGGAAAATCGCGACTGTCGATCGATGCTTTCGAAACGCTCTTAAAATCCAAAAATCGAAGATTGGGCCCTAAATCGGCCCCACCCCAAGGGCTATTTTTAGTTGAGGTTTTCCATTGACTTTTAGGTCTAAGATCAGTATTTTTGGGGCCTTATTATGAGTCAGCTCAAACAAAAAACATATGTCTTAAAACCCGCAGACCATAAACAAATTTGGTACATTGTGGACGCAAAAGATAAAACATTGGGACGTCTTTCAACCAAAATTGCGACTGTTTTAAGAGGGAAAAATAAACCTATTTTTACGCCCCATGTGGATTGTGGCGATCTCGTCATTGTGACCAATGCCGAAAAAGTGCGCTTAACGGGTAATAAATGGGATCAAAAAATGTACTATCGACACTCGCACCATGTCGGGGGGTTAAAAACAACTGCAGCGAAAGACGTCAGAGCAAAGCACCCAGAACGCCTCATTCACCATGCTGTTCGCGGGATGCTTCCAAAAAATAGCTTGGGACGCCAACTTTTAAAAAAATTAAAAGTGTATGCAGGGGAAACACATCCACACAAAGCTCAAAACCCACAACCTTTAAAACTAGAAGGGGCAACGACCCAGGAGTCAACGGCTCGAGGGCAAAAATAAGATGGCAACGATTCAAAAAAAAGAAGATCGCTTTTATGCAACGGGACGTAGAAAAAGTTCTATTGCGCGTGTTTATTTATATCCACAGGGTCAGGGGAATATTCAAATTAATCAATCAGAATTGAAAACTTATTTTCCAGTGCCTTCAAAACAAATTACCATTCAGCAACCGTTGAAGCTCACCAAAGTGGATGGGCAAGTCGACCTTTATGTGAATGTGTGCGGAGGTGGAAAATCGGGTCAGGCCGACGCAATCCGCCATGGCATTTCAAGAGCACTGGTCAACTGGAATCCAGAACTTCGAAAAACATTGAAGTCTCATGGATACCTTACACGAGATTCCCGAAAAGTTGAGCGTAAAAAAGCCGGTCAACGCGGTGCTCGTGCCAATTACCAATTCTCGAAACGGTAATCGCTTACAGCTTCCATTTACTTCCCTTGATAGTAGAAGTCGAAGCCCCACTGGTTACGACCAGGGTATCCACCAAAGTAACCTAAACCACCAAAATGATCGCCTGCATTGGTCCAATTTCCTTGGATGTTTACATTATTGCTACTGTTGTACGTATACTGTCCATTGCCATTATTCGCACCATAAGGTTGAGGTGCATAAATATCAAAGTTGGCATATGGCGAATTTTGGAACATATTCCATGGGTACCCAGATTGCTGATACATGTTGTTAAACTGAGATCCATTGTAGCAAAGATTATTGTAGCGATAGATCGCATTGGGGTTATTGGCAATAATATGTCCTTGGTTCGGATAATCGCCCGGATTTGGAAATGGGCTATATCCATATTGGCCAATCATCTGACCACAAGGATTACCTTGAATGCCGTATAACTCAGGCTGATCATCTTTTCCACAACTTGCAACCAAAAGCGTCATTGCAACCACCGTGGCAACCAGAACTAATTTTTTCATCTGCTTTTTCATGTTATATACCTCCGCAAAGGATAAATTTCCTTGCACTTATAGGTTTTGCAACCCATGTGCCAAAATATGAAAAAAAATGTAACTATTTGATTTAACTTGTATTTTTTAAATAGACACGCCCCGAGAGGGGGTCTTTTAGTCCCTAAAATTGACGGATTTTGCCTGCCAAAGCGCCGAAAATTGTCACAATTTACGGCATGGGCGGTAAAAAGCTTAAACTGCGGTGCACCTCTAAGAGCGTAGAAAGCTTCGCCAAAGAAGCCTCATAATGAACGCCAATCACAATATTGGGTTCTTGAAAATAAAACTCATCAAAGGCCAAAAGCGAAGTTGAGGTATCTTGGGTCTTTGAAATCCCATGAAAGCCTTCAATCCCTTGATGGGTTGTAGAAGACCACTGGTGATTGGGATATTTTTGACTTAAATAAGCTTTTAAATCCTCTAAAGATGTTAAATCCTGTCGTAATAAACGAACCACACTATAATGAGAAGGATTGTCTTCCAAAGATGTTTGCGAACGAGACATCAGACTGACCATGAAATCTGCTCCCAAGGTTTCCCAATAAAAAGGATAGTCAAAGGCCACCCCTAAAATTGGGTTTTCAAAATGCCGCATCAAGGGGTTTCCTTGCTCCCCGCCTGCTCCCAACCCCTGATTCCAAATAAATAACGCGCATAAAACCACAAGCTTCCATTTTTTCATATCCCCCCCTGGGTCAGTGGATAAAACTGCATGGAAAATTGATAGACTTGATTGGCATTTTCTTCATCGGAAAGACTTTCATTGAGTTCGCGTCTGAATTTTTTAATTTTTGATTTTATTTTTGAAAGCTTTGCTGCATCAATGGCAATGGTCACGCCTGCAAACTCTCTTTGTGAGGCATGGACTTGAAAAAGTTTATGAATGGCAATATTTAAAAAAGATTCATGCATTTTTTTTAAAGCAAGGTTAGAAACTTCATCCGAAGATACAATGGCACGCTCAGAAGGCACCCATTTTTGATCTTCTTTTTGAATCAGTTTTAGTTTTTTTAAAAGTTCGAGGCTGTCTTTGGCTTGCCCGGGGGTAATGGCGCCATGTAATCGTTCAGAAATCCATTTGGGGTCTTCCTTAAAATCCCCAAGAAGCGTCATTTCCCGAATAACCCAATGATACCATCGGCTATAAATTTCAGATTGTTCTTTTTCAATGGGTTTAGCTTCAACACGATATTTTAACTTTAACATCTTATTTAAGTATTCAGATTTTAAGGAAGCGTCTTTGGTTTGATTCAAATGCACCATGTGTTCAAAATACTTGGCTTTGGAATTTTTAAGCTTTAACCCCCGCATAAATCGTTTTAAGTAATCAGAAGTTAAATTACGTTTTCCATCCATCACCAACTTTAAATAATTGAAGGAGGGCAACCCTGCCTTTTTGGCAAAAAAGCGGAAGGAGAAGGCAGGGTTGTTTTGTTTCTGTGCTGTGTAATAATCTTTTAAAAACGACCTGTAATTATCGTATTGAAAAATATCCATATCTTTAATGGGGCATGCTTCGTGCCAAGCGAACGGCTTTATAGGCATTCACTCTGCCCCCTGAAATAACCTTATCTTTTAAGTCAGGTGAAATATCTACGCTATACATGAGAATTTTTTTCACCTGATCATAGGTGAAATTGGGATTTACAGATAAAACCAAGGCGGCAACCCCTGTGACAATGGCTGAAGAAAAAGATCCCCCACTGAGAACTGCATGTTCGCCCAAATGATTAAACCCGCCAATATTGATGCCGGGGGCTGCCAAGTGAACCGAATTTGGACCATAACTGGAAAAACCTGTCAGTGCGTCATTCTCATTCGAAGAGGCCACAACCAGGATATTATCGCTGCCACATCCCGAAGGATAAAGTTTTTCTTCATCAAAATTTCCCCCGCTATTTCCAGCGGTAGCAATAAAAAGAATATTTTGTTCTTTGGCTTTGGCAATTAATTCGCAAACAAGTTCCGTTCGAGATCCTCCCCCAACACCAATATCAATAATTCTTGCACCACGATCGATGAGATATTTTAAAGCTTTATACAAATCTGCCGTTGAACCAGCCCCTTGATCATTCAGTGGATTAGCAAGTAATAAGGAAGTTTGCTTTACAATCCCTAAATTTGTATGCCCAATCACACCCGCAACGTGCGTCCCAATACCATGATAATCCATGGGATCCCCTGTATTTTCCCGTGTATTGACGCCATAAACATCATCGATATAGCCATTGCCATCATCGTCTTGGCCATTCACTGTTTCAAAAGGATTGATCGCAATATTGGGTTTTAAAAAATCTAAATGATAATTCGCACCCGTACTAATAAGCCCCACACTTATGGTAGGATTCCCCACAAAACCAACACGATCCATTTCAATTTGCTTTAAATACCAATAAGGGTTTTGTTTTCCCCCTAAAACTTCAAGACCAACCGATTGAATCTCAGTTGCAAATCCATTGAAAGAAAAACCAACCCCTAAAACGAAAATAAAAAACAACCTAAAGGACTTCATAGAACACCTCTAAAGCTAAAAACTACATTTTTTGTTAACACAAACGATAATTCGTTCTTTGGTAAGACTTTTCTTGAAGAGACACTTCCATCGTACACACAAAGTATTTCAATCGTCAACTCCCTGGAGTTCATTTTGACGATTTTTGTTAATTTCCGTTAACAAGCGAATGATTTCCCACTGCTTGACGTTCAATACTTTTGGTGGCTTAATAAAGTTTCTTTTTATGAAAGAATTTAAAAAACCATCGGAGGCGGAGCTTAAAAAAAAGTTAACACCCGAACAATATGAAGTCACACAAAACGATGCCACAGAGGCACCCTTTAAAAATGCCTATTGGGATTCTAAAAAAGCTGGCATTTATGTAGATATTGTCTCAGGAGAGCCTCTCTTTAGTTCAATCGATAAATTTGATTCTGGAACAGGCTGGCCAAGTTTTTTTACCTCCCTGGAAACCCAAAATATCATTGAACGAAAAGACCGAAAATTGTTTCGCATGCGAACTGAAGTTCGCTCCAAACAGGCAGATGGACATTTGGGACATGTATTTCAGGACGGCCCGACTCCCACAGGCCTTCGCTATTGTATTAACTCTGCAGCCCTTCGCTTTATCGAAGCTCAAAAACTGAAAGAAGAAGGCTATGAAAAATTTGCTGCTCCTTTCAGAGCCACCCTGGCAGGCGGATGCTTTTGGGGCGTTGAAGAAATTTTCCGAAAACACCCTGGCATTCTGGAAACAACCGTCGGATATACAGGCGGTACCCTTCAAAACCCAACCTATGAAGACGTTAAAACCGGGAAAACAGGCCATGCTGAAACCATTGATATCATTTTTGATCCTCAAAAAATAAGCTATGAAGCAGTTTTAAAATACTTTTTTAGACTCCACAACCCCACGACTTTAAACCAGCAAGGCAATGACATTGGAACGCAGTATCGCTCTGCCATTTTTTATCATGACGCCAAACAAAAACAGATCGCCATCAAAGTTAAAGAAGAAGTTCAAAAATCTGGGAAATGGAAAGGACAGGTTGTCACTGAAATCGTTCCCGCCAGCCCATTTTATAAAGCTGAAGACGATCACCAAAAATATCTCCAAAAAAATCCCAATGGCTATACCTGCCATTATTTAAGAAAATAATTAACAGGATTATTCCAATTTTATTTAAATTTCATGCACCAAATCAAAATCGTACACTAAAAACTGATTCGGGTTTTTTTCAGATTGTACCCATAACAAAGCTTGTCGATATTCACCCCAACCATCGCCTTCCATGATAACCAAATAAGAAGACGCCTCTCTGGAGACAACATCTTTCAGCAATTTTCTGGTTAATTCTTTGCAATCTTTTGCCCATTCATCTGTCCACCAATCTTGCTCGTCTTTTTCGCCTTGCAATTTTTTAAACGTGCCACAAAAATAAGGCAGCGACCAAGAAGTAAACATAGGATCGATGACCTCGCTATAAAGATCTTTTTGTTCAAATAAAGACAGGGCTTTAAATTCTAAGCGCTCTAAACTATTGCCACCAAATCTATCTAAAGCTGATTTTACGATTTCTTTGGTCACATCTTCATCTTGAGCTTTCAGCTCTACCCATTCTTGGGTAAATTGATATTCATCTTGAACTTCAGCGGAAAGAACCATCTCATCAAAGGTTTGAACCAGTGATGTAAGATCTGACTTTTCTGGGGCTGAATGCCCTGAGGTTGTAAAACCAAAAACCAAACCTAAAATAATGTGTGTCATTAATTTCATTTCTAACCTCCCTGTTTAAAAGTTTGTCATAAGACAGCTTTTTAGAAAAAGCAAGCGGGGAGTTATTGTTTAAAAGCTTAAGCCCCTTAAGTGAATGTAATCTACCGCACCTGGCGCAGCGTTATATTAAAAATGCAGTGCTGGGCGTCTTTTTCCATCCCTGTAAGGGGCGGCAAGAGATCCACGATCACACCTTTTCTTTCTTGAGGAGAAAGAGAATTTAAAATTCGATCGCTTTCATTGTAGGGATTGCCTTTAAAATAAAGCTGCGTGATCAGTTCAAAAAAACCACGTCTTTGAACTTTATAATGAATATGAGAAGGACGAATCCATTCTTCTGTTGCGGGGTAGTTTCCCGGAAGAATGGTTTTAAAACTATAATTTCCATCTTTATCCGAAACATCCTTTCCCCAGTATTGAAAGTTGGGATCTAAGGGCGCTGGATTGGAATCTCCCGGGTGATTGTAACGCCCACTTTCTGCAGCCTGCCAAATTTCAACCAAAGCACCTTCAATCGGCTCACATTGTTCATTTAAAACTTGTCCTAAAACATAAATGACCTGTCCTTTGGCTTTATCTCTTTTGCCACGCACATGTATTAAATCATTATCTTTGTCCACTTGATCAAAAACGGGATAAAAAGGCCCCTCCGCTTGCCTTGCAGTTAAATCACACATGGTGTTCATGGCCTGCCCCAACACTGAGTGGCTGACCCCCAGACCAGCCACCACGCCCAACGCTCCTTTAAAAAACCGTCTTCGATTCATATTTTTCTCCCTCACCTTTCTTATCGACAATCATCGATATGTCTCTCACCAACAAAAAGCGCTTGATAATGCTCAAATTGAAATCCTCGAATGCGACCATGCACCGATTCCAAAAGATGAACCATACAAGCCGTACCTTCTGAATTTAATTGAACTTCCTTTTTAAGAACGATATCAAATTTTATTTTTTCAACTTGAGGATTATCCTGGATGACATCATTTGGGAACATTGTATCAAACGTTGCCAGACACGGTGCCCCCTCCCCTGTATTTCTGTGGTCCAAAATGGTTACATCTGCCAGGTCTGGGACAAGCACTTTCACAAGGGGTGAAGCGTAGTCCGCCCGAGAGAGCCTCAGGGTTGTCGTAGAAATATCTACATTTAATGTAACTTCTCTTTTAGAGAGTGTTACGGTTTCGGCATTTACCAATGCTGTCAACCCAAGGCTGACTAGCAAACCAGTTATTATTTTTTTCGTATGTCTCATGACAAGACCTCCTTTTTCTTCTTATTTTTAATCTTACCCTATACATAAGTAAAATTGATTTTTTCTATAACTATGATAAGTAAAACCTATGCTTCCACAACCGCAGGATTTAAAATATTTTATTGAGGTTTCAAAAACTTTAAACCTCACTCGCGCTTCAGAACGATTGGGCATTACGCAGCCTTCTTTGACACTCGCCATTCAAAGACTTGAACATGCTGTAGGCGCACCCCTTTTGATTCGAAGCAAAAAAGGGGTGGTGCTCACCCAGGCAGGACAAATTCTTTTCACACAAGCACAAACACTCACCGATGCATGGGAAAAACTAAAAGAAAAAACCTTACGTTCATATATGGATGTTGCCGGTCAATATACCATCGGCTGCCATCCCTCTGTTGCGCTCTATTCCCTGCCCCATTTTATGGGAGACCTTTTAGAAAACTACCCCCACCTTGAAATAAAATGCATCCATGATCTTTCCAGAAAGATTACAGAGGGAGTCATCAATTATCAAATATCTGTGGGCATCGTGATCAACCCCATTCCACATCCAGACCTTGTCATTCAAAAACTTTCCACCGATGTCGTTACTTTTTGGAAGGGAGAGGGAAACAAAAAAATACAAAATCCTTATTCGGGCGAAGGTATTTTAATTTGTGATCCAGATCTCATCCAAACACAGGCTCTGCTTAAGAAAATGAAAAAAACAAAAATTAAATATAAAACACTTCTTAGTTCATCCAATCTTGAAGTGATTACGGAACTTGTTACCAAAGGCAGTGGTTTTGGCATTATCCCAAAGAGAGTTGCCACACGCTCATCGCAAATAAAACTTCAAAAAATTAAAACTGCACCTTCTTTTCATGATGACATTTGTGTGATTTATAGGGTTGAAAATAAAAATATTCCAGCTATTCAGATGATTTCCAAAAAAATCAAAAATGCTTATCGTAGCCCCTTCAGCGTCAAGTAAGGATCATGGATATGTTTCAGGGTAAGATGTTTTGAAATAAGCCCTGCCCATCCGCCCGTTAAAATAATTTTGGCATGCGTTTTTGTTTCTTTACGCATTCTACGCACCATACCCTCTACCATTTCAACATGCGCCAAAATGGCGCCGATTTGTAATTGTTCTTTTGTGGTTTTTCCAATGCTTGTTCGAGGAAAATGCAAAGGCACAGGTTTTAATTTCTCTGCTTTTTGAAAGAGGGCATCCATCGCTGTTTTAAGCCCAGGCATAATAACGCCTCCTTGATAGCGGTTTTTAGAATCCACATAATCGATCGTGGTGGCTGTCCCAAAATCGATAATCAACACAGGCGCCCTATACGCTTTCACCGCTGCCGTCATATTGGAGAGGCGATCTGCGCCGACTTCTTTCGGATACTTTACGTTTAATTTGATAGGCAATTTGGAACGATGGCTTAAAAAATGAATATTTTTTGTTTTAAATTGAGCTTTTAATTTTTTTTTGAGCTTTACATTTAAAGAAGGCACCACAGAAGCAATGTGAATGGCCATGATGATGGAACTAAGAGATCCTTCGCTTCGCTCAGGATGACAGAACTTCGGGCTCAGGATGACCCGCAGACCCCGAAGTATTTTTCTTGTTTCTACCCTTTTAAAATAAAGCAGGCTCTTTCCACGATACAGCCCACACACCGTTTGTGTGTTTCCAATATCTAAAACTAAAAGCATACCAAATCGCCAGAGTAAATCGGAATCCTCTTTTTGGCATCGGTTTCAATGACCAATGCGCCATCTTCATTGATACCCATGCCCTTCCCACAAATACGCTGCCCCTGATCTTCAATTTCAACCGTTTGCCCATGCACAACGCTTCGCTTTTGCCATGCCTTTTGAATGGGGGAAAAACCTTCTTTTAAATAAACCTGCACCCAATGAAATAACGATTCTAAAATTTCTTTTTGAAAAATTTCTAAATCAATGTCTTTTTTTGTAGAAAGCTTTAGGGACGTGGGGGGATGTAAAAACCCTGGGGGAAACTTTGTTTCATTCACGTTGATTCCAATGCCTAAAATAATAAAATCTACTTTGTCAGCTTTGGTTTCAAGCTCTAATAAAATGCCGCAAATTTTCTTTCGATGCACCAAAACATCGTTCGGCCATTTGAGCTCAATCCCTTCTTTAAGATATTTTTGTAAACACTCTGCGACTGCCACTGCGGCTACAAATGTAAAATGCGTGGCTTTTTTTGCTTCAATTTCCGGTCTTAAAATAACAGAACAAAAGAGGTTTCCTTTTTCGGAAACCCATTGACGATTCAACCGCCCGCGTCCTGCAGTTTGTGTTTTTGCGATCACCACTTCGCCGCCTTGAGCTCCTTTTTGAGCAAACGCTTTGGCTGTTTCATTGGTAGAGGTGACAGACTCAAAAACATGAATTTTTAAAAAAGACATAGATTAATCTTTTTCTTGAAGGAGCTTTTGGATTTCTTCTCGAATAATTCTTTCAGCAATTGGAGGAATGACTTCTTTACAAATTTTTTCAATGACTTCGCTGGGGATACCTGAAAAGTCTGAGGTTTTCTCTTTGGGGACTTCGAGATTCTTCGTGAATCCCCCGATCAAGTCGGGGGATGACAACCTTGGAGTGACATCTCCCGTCGAATCCAAGCTGACATCCGAAAGGGGTTTTTCTAGAAATGCCAGCGCTTCATCCACTTCTTCCTCATCAAAAAGACTCTTAAATTCATCTTGTGGTTCTTCTACCAAGTTTCTAGGAAGTTCTGGAATTTTAGGGACTTCTATCGTTCGGGGGACTTGAGACACCAATTTATCTAAAAGTGCTAAAAAAGCCTTCGCATCAAAAGGCTTTTCAAGTTTATCATCTGCCCCTGCTTGTAAAAGCACATCAGATTGTAACTCTTTAAAATGACTGTATAAAAGCGCTGTTTTCATTTGAGAAAGCGCTTTGGTTTGTTTGAATGCCTGAATTAAATTCACGCCACCTGTGGGGCCAATGGTTAAATCAACCAATGCAATTTCTGGTTTCATTTGAGCGGCCAATATCTGTGCTTCTTCGGGCGTTTGGGCAGAAAGCAATGTATACGGAGACCCTTTTAAAATAAGTCCTGCGACTTTGTGTATTGTCTTTGAATCATCTACCAGAAGAACTTTTGGCATATTCGAACGTTACCTTTTTTAAAAATAAAGTGTCAAGTGAAACGATTCACTTGCATTTTATGCTCATTTTGCTTACGCTTTAAGGTAGGGGCTAATGCCCCTAGGTATCGAAAATCCCCCTTGCCTAAAAGGAGAACGCCATGTCTACCATCGATTGGCTAAAAGAGCTGGCCCAAGCTGAACTTCATATGGAAGAAACTGGAGAAATTGATGCGTTTGGGCATTTAGATGAAGAGAAAATTTTACTGGACCATACCACTTCCTTTTTAAAGGAACTGCGACACCATTTTCAGCTTTTTGCGAACGATTTTAATGAACATCGAAAAAATACAAGACAAACCATTAAAGTCTATGGCATTTCAAATACACAGGCAGATTTTTTGCTCTTTCGAAATAGTTTAAAGTTAGTTGTTACACTTTCAAAACCCGGACAAGTTGAATTTTCCTTTCATGCAATGAGTGGAGGGCTTTTTGCCCCAAATAAAAAACCCTCTAAAAAACGAAAACTTGGCATTCCCAAACCTCCAGATGAAATGAAAACAGATGAGGGTGATTTTTTAGAAATTGAATTGGGCCCGTTTAACGAAGCCTATTGGACATTTCAAGGTCTTCGCATTGAACCCAGAGCGATTGTTCGTTTTTACCTGACCGAGTTTATTAAAAATAGCGCAAGTTAGTGACACTTCATTTTATTACATCCAGCCAAAATAAGTTTGATGAAGCCCTCCCTATTTTCCCAGATGTAAAACAGCTTTTTTTTGACCTTCCAGAAATTCAAAGTTTGGATTCCAAAAAAATTATAGAATTTAAACTTTCCTATGCCAGCGCAAAACTGCCGGATAAAAAAATTTTTGTGGAAGATACGTCTTTACACCTCGATTGCCTGAATGGATTTCCAGGCCCCTTGATTAAATGGCTCTTACACAGTTTAAAGTGTGAAGGCATTTTTGATCTCTGTCAAAAATATAATAATGCCAAGGCTTGGGCTGTTACAACACTTGGATTTACGAATGCAAATGAGAATGATTTTCATTATTTTGAGGGGAAAATTGAAGGGGAAATTGTTTCTCCAAAAGGCAAAGATGGATTTGGGTGGGACCCGATCTTTCAGCCCCAAGGCCTTACGCGCACTTTTTCAGAAATGAGCTTTGAAGAAAAAAACCGTATCAGCATGCGTACCCTGGCGCTCAAAAAATTAAAAAATTTTCTAGACGAAAGCTGTTGAAGTCATTATATAATAAAGAAAAAGGAGGCCACCCATGGCATACGTCATTACAGAAAAATGTTTAGGGGAACAATACGGAGATTGCGTTGAAGTTTGTCCCGTAGATTGTATTTATCCCGGAGATTATAAAGGCGAACCTTTCATGGTGATTGATCCAGAAGTTTGCATTGATTGCGATGCTTGTAAACCTGCTTGCCCCATTGATGCCATTGTCCCCACAGTGGACGATGATCCTGAATATGCAAAAATTAATGCGGAGCTTTCCGGAAGTTTTAAAAATAATCCAGCCGTCACACCCAGACCCGCGGGAGATGCGCCCAGGAAACCAGGCAATAAACTCGTAAATTAGTTTTTAAAGTAAGAAATAAAGTAAAGAAAGCATAGTAGCGCTGAAAGCCCTAGGCCAATGATTCCAAAGATGGAAAAGCCCAGGATCATCGGTCCTTTGTGAAAAACCAGAATAATTGTTGAAGACAAAACAATCGAAGCAATAATGACCGATAAAGATAAAAGTTGTTTTCCATGCAGTTGGGATTGTTGAAATTCTTCTAAGTTTTCAATTTTGACTCTCGCCACCAGTTCATCATTTGTAATTTTCTTAAAAAGCTGCCGAAGTTGCCGAGGCAGGCCTTTTAAAAGACGCGTTGTATCTCGCACAAGATGTGAAAATTCTCGCGACAAACGCTCTGGATTGTAGCGGGTTTGAAAAAGTGTTTTGGAAAAGTCTGTCATTTCTTTTAAAATATCAAACTCGGGGTCAATCGATCGCCCCATCCCCTCTACTGTAAAAATAGCCTTAAAGACCAGCATCAAATCTTGCGACATTCGTAAATTATGCTCACTGGCAATCACAGATAAATCTAAAAGCAATTTCCCCACATTGACTTCTTTCAGCGGTAAACCATAATACGGTTCAATCAGTTCTCGAACTTGCCTTGAGAAATGTTCTACATTGACTTTGCCCGTCGGCACCCCGATTTCGCAATACTCATCCACCAAAGCATCGTAGTCTTCTGTCACGATGGCTAAAAACATATCGCCCAAGGCATCTCTTGATCTTTGGTTCAAGCGCCCAACAATTCCAAAATCGACCAGCCCCACTTTATTTCCCTTTAAAATAAAAATATTCCCCGCATGGAGATCTGCATGAAAAAGTCCCTGTACCAAGACCATTTTATAAAAGGCTTGAACCCCAATATGCGTCACTTTTTGAATATCTACATTTTTTTTCTGAAGCCCCGCCTCATCGCTCAACCGAATGCCTTCAATTTTATCTAAAATCAAAATACGTTTTGTTGAATATTTTCGATATACTTGAGGGATGACGATGTTTTCATCCCCTTCAAAATTTTTACGAATGCGCGTCATATTCCCGGCCTCAATGATAAAGTCGACTTCTTTTTGAAGCGTTTTAAAAAACTCTTCCACGACGCCCACGGGATTAAACGTTACAGATTCTTCAAAATATTTTTCAATAAACCTGGCCAAAACAAATAAAATATTAATATCGGTATCGATCAATTTTTCTAAGCCCGGGCGTTGAACTTTAATCACAACTTGTGTCCCATCCAAAAGTTCAGCTTCATGGACTTGCGCAATGGAAGCTGCTGCCAACGGGGTTTCGTGAATCGACTTAAAAACTTGATCGATGGGTTGCTTCAGTTCCTTTTCAATATTCTTTTTAACAATTGAAAAATCCACGGCATGAACATTGTCTTGAAGGTGCTTAAATTCATCTGCAAATTCTTGCGGAATGAGATCGGGCCTTGTACTTAAAACTTGTCCCAACTTTATAAATGTAGGGCCCAGTTCTTCAAACGTTAAACGAAATCTTTGCGGTAGGGTTAATTTTTCCTTTTCAATTTCTTTTTTAGGCAGGATAAAGCCTGGGATAAGACGTGCCAATTGAAAGCGGTCTACAATTTCATCTAAACCTTGCTTTGCCATCACAGTTAAAATAGTTCTTAAACGCGTTACATTTTTAACCGTCTGCCCAATTTGGCTTCCAATTTTAAAAATTTTCATGACGTACAACCTTAATCAATCAGTTTAAAATCGATTTGACGCTTGTCTAAATCGACATGAGCCAATTCAACGGTGACCTTTTGTCCCAGATGGTATTCCCTTTTTGATCTTTGCCCTCTCATCAAATAACGTTCCTGAATAAATACATATCGATCGTCCTTAAGCCCACGAACATGAACCAACCCCTCTACAAAATACTGTTCAAGCTCAATAAAAAGCCCAAATTCTTGAATTCCAGACACATAGCCTACAAACTGCCGACCGACCTTATCGAGCATAAATTGTGCTCTTAAAAGTTTGGCATATTCTCGCTCTGCATCATCTGCAACGCGCTCTCGCTTGGAACAATGATCGGCCATTTCTGCCAGTGTCATTGACGCCAGTATCTTATCGGGATCTTTCGTGTTTTTCTCAAGTCGTTCTTTTAAAAGCCGATGAACAATTAAATCAGGATATCTGCGAATGGGAGATGTAAAATGCGTGTAACATTTAGAAGCTAACCCAAAATGTCCCACATTTTCATCACTGTATCTGGCCTGTTTCATGGAACGGAGTAAGGCAATATTTACAATATTTTCTTCGGGACTTCCCTCGACCCGCCCTAAAATTTGACTGTACTCGAGGGGATCTAGGCTTTCCTGATATTTAATTTGGTACCCCAAATTATGTAAAAGTTCATGAAAGATAAACAACTTTTGTTTGTCGGGTTTTTCATGGATGCGATAGATAAAAGGAAATTCTTTTGAAAACATAAATTCAGCGACGGCTTCATTGGCCGCGATCATAAACTCTTCAATAATCATATGGGCGTCGAGCCTTGGACGTTTCACAATATTTTCAATGTCACCTTGCATGTTTAAAACAATTTCTGGCTCGGGCAGGTCAAAGTCCAAACATCCCCGTTCTTCTTTTTTCTTTCGAAGCAATTTATGAAGTGCGTGCATTGTTTGAACATGTTCAAAAATGTTTCCCTGCGATCTTGCGAAATCAGGATCATCCAACATTTTTTGAACTTCTGTGTAGGTTAACCTTTTTTTACTTTCCATCACAGATTCATAAATTTTGTATTTCAATCGATTCCCCTGTGAATCAAACTCCATTTCACAGGTAAAAGTCATTTTTTCTTCGTTGGGACGAAGGCTACATAACCCATTGGACAAAACTTCCGGGAGCATGGGAATAACCCCCCCTGGAAAATATACGCTGGTAGCCCTGTGATAGGCTTCTTGATCAATTTCAGAATGCTTTTTTACAAAAAAACTGACATCTGCAATGGAAACCCAAAGTTTAAAATGCCCGTTTTCCATTTTTTCGACACACACGGCATCGTCAAAGTCTTTCGCGGTTTCGCCATCAATCGTCACAAAGGGATGGTTTCTTAAGTCCACTCTTTTTTGAACTTCGTCTACCAAACTCCATTTTTGAATTTGGTCGGCTTCGTGGATGACACCTTGAGAAAATTCATGTGGCAATTCGTATTTATGAATCATCACTTGAAAATCGACGGTAGGATCGCCAGCTACCCCCAGCACTTTTGTAATTTTTCCCTGTGCCAAGCGATTTTTTTCGGGATAGTGCTCAATTTCACAAACCACAATTTTTTTTCGAAGCTCTTTGAGGCTCGGCTTAAAAGGAACTTCTAGAAAATCGAACCCAATCTGCTCTAAATTCGCCCCCAAAGGTGCCACAAATGCAGACTTTCCACGCAGGACAATGCGCCCTACAATTTGTTTTTTAGCCCGTTCTAAGATTTCTATCACCTGGCCACTGTCTCGCCCCGTTCTTAAAACACGCACACGGTCACCTTCTAAAAGATGATAGGCTTGCGATCTGGGCAAATAAATGTCTTCCACAGCACGGTCATCTGGAATTAAAAACCCAAACCCTTTTGGGTTTTTATCTACCCGCCCTGTCACAAAATCGTCTTTCGATGGCAGACGATAGGTTTTTTGGTGCGTCCGAATCACTTTCTGGTCTCTTTGAAGCAGTTTTAGAGCCCTACGAAATCTTTTTCGATGGTACTTTTCAACGTTAAAAATCTGGCACAATTCATCAAATGTTTTAGGCTTGTATTTTGGATCGCCTATTTTTTTTAGGATGTCTTTTTCATTGATATTCATAGAGCCTAAGTTACCGTTTTTAAGCAGGAATATCTATGATAAATATAATAAAATCTAGCCTTGAAGGAAAAATACACATATGCGATATTTACAATCAATCAACGCTGGAGTGGCGGAACTGGCAGACGCGCATGATTCAGGTTCATGTGGGCAACCCCCGTGGAGGTTCAAGTCCTCTCTCCAGCACCAACTTCAGATCTGCTGCGCTCTACTTCGTCAGACTCCTCCTTCCTCCTGCGGCGTACTTCTATGTACGCCTTAGTCGGGCGTCGTCGTCTTCCTTGTATAGCTTGCATCTCTTTGTTGGTTATTTTTTTATGCTTACCATGAGCAAACCATCCAGTGGATGGTTTGCAATCAAAGAGAGGACTTGAATGCCGGAAGCGACCGGGCACCCGCTTGCGGGTGGTCGCTGAGGCGGGATCGACGGCAAAAATTGAAACTGCAATTTTTGACCGGTGATCAAGTCCTCTCTCCAGCATTAAAATAATTTATACAATAAAAATTAAGCCCGACTTCCACCGTTATTGATTTAAAAGATTCTGTGGTTTTTATTTCTGACGGCACATTGGCTTTAAGATGAAGTTTATTCTTGAACACATCGATGAAAGTAGATCACTTAGACGTTCTGATTAAGGCAAAAAGTTTACTATCCCGATATTTGCCATTTTTTATATGATCTTTTTTTAGATATCCCTCTTGTCTAAAACCCCCTTTTATTAAAACTCGCTCCGAACCAATATTATTGGGATTACATGTGGCAATAATTTTAGTTACTTTGAATTTTTTAAAAGCATGCCCACATAATTTTTTTGCACAAGCAGTCATAATGCCCTGCCCCCAATAAGGTTTTGCTAACCAATATCCCAATGCCGCCTTATGTGATTTGCCAATCTTTAAACCATCGAAACCTATTCCACCTATAAGCTCCCCATTTTTTTGCCTAATAGCAAATGCCACGGGTTGCTTTTGTTGTTTGGTTTCTTGTTTTTTATTTTTTATCCACCAGAGCGCATCTTTGTGCTTATAAGGATAGGGAATGCCAAGAGTAAAATATGAAATTTTTTTTACTTTTAAATATTCTACTAATGCAGCTTCATCTCCATTTTGAAATTCTGACAAATATATTCCAGATAAAATATTTAGTTTCATGATTAAATCACTTTTCTTTTGGGCTCTACCATTAAACGAAGGCCAATGGCATTAAACAATATCCAGAGAGTGCTTAGTTTTGGATTCCCTGATTCTGAAAGTGCTTTATAAAGACTTTCTCGTCCCAGTTCAGTTCTTTCTGAAATTTCAGTCATTCCATAGGCTTTTGCAACATCACGAAGAGCCATTAAAAAAAGCTCTTCAGCATCTTTCTCTTCTGCTTCCTCAAGATGAGCATTTAAATACGCTGCCGCTTCTTTAGGATCCTTTAAGGCTTCAATTAAGGACTCCTCATATTTTTTAGTTCTTTTAGGCATATGTTTTATCTCCTATAATCTTGCCAATACTCCGTGGCTTTTCGGATGTCTCTTTCTTGAGAACCTTTGTCCCCTCCACACAAGAGGACAACAAGTGTATCTCCGTCTAATCCATAATAGACTCTGTACCCAGGACCAAAATCTATTTTTAGCTCAAAAACTCCTTCTCCAACAGATCTTGTATTACCAAAGTTTCCCATTCGAATCCGGTTTAACCGCTTACGAATGATGGCACGAGCGGCTATATCTTTTAATCCGTCCAACCATTCAGAGAAGGGACATCTGCCGTTCTCTATTTCGTATTCAAGCAGTTCTCGAGGGATAACATTCATCTAATATAGATTGTATCCTAAAAGATACAATTGTCAAGTGCAAAAATTGTCGTTATGGAGTGGAAGTAGACAGGCTTTTTGCTATCCTGAACTCAATGAGATTGCCGCGTCGCCCTTTGGGCTCCTCGCAATGACGGAAGGGAGCACATTTCAATCTATAACAGGACAATAATGATAACGAAGGATAAGATTTTTAGAGCATCAACTTGAACAAGACTAGGTGCTTATGTTCCATATTTTTTAGCATACCCCTTTAAAACTTCTCTCATCATTCGTTGGTATTTTTGACCATGTTGGGATGCTGTATTTTTAAAAAACGATACTGTGTTCTTATCTACCAGAATGGTTATTTTAAAATAAAAAGCACTATGATAATATGTATTAAAGTATGTATGATTTAATCGAAGATTTAAAAGGAACTGCTTTTGATAAAAAAGTTTGGAAGGAAACACTTAAAATTCCAAAAGGAAAAACCCGAAGCTATAAAGATATCGCTATTGCAATTGGCCATCCCAAAGCCTACCGTGCAGTTGCCAACGCACTGGGACGAAATCCCCGCCCTGTCGTTATTCCCTGCCATCGCGTCATCTCCTCGAATGGCACCTTGGGGGGATATTCTGGAAAAGGCGGGCTCCACACCAAACGGAAATTACTCAAATCAGAGGGCTTTATTTAATTTTTTTTCAATGATAAATAATCTTTATGATGATTCAATATAATAATCTTCTTGTCCTTGTTGCAATGGAGAGAGAATTCAATGAAGTTTTGAAATGTTTCCCAGAAACTCACGATATCATTGTTAGTAAAAGACTGGGTATATACGCAAAAGAATATAATATAAAAAAATATAAATTTATTATTACACAATCTGGTGTTGGTACTGTAAATGCAGCTTTAGCTACGGCATTAATAGCAGAACAGTACCCCCTTGATGCCATATTACTTCTGGGCGTTGCTGGAGCCCTCCAAGATTTTTTGAAAATTGGAGACATTGTATTAGCAAGTAAAGTACTTCAGCATGATAGTATATGGTCAGGCAAGGAACAGCGCGTTCTTATGGCCCCTGGAAAACTCTTCGTTTCACTCAATCAAAAAGATAGAGAAAAGCCTGAATTCATGATTGATACAAGATTTTTTACTTTGTTAAAATCATTATTAGAATCAAATCCTAGATTGAAATTTCATACGGGTTCCATTCTTTCTGGCAACGAGTTCGTAGGAGATTTTCAAAGAAAAGTGGATATTACCAAGATAGATCCGCATGCACTTGCTGTTGAAATGGAGTCCGCTGGAGTTGCTCAAGTTGCAAAAAAACTTGGGATTCCTTTTGCTGTTATAAAAACGATTGCCGATCGCCTAAATCCTGCTGGATCTATTAGTGGTGAGTATAATAACTTTATTCAATTAGCAGCAGAAAATTCTATGAAAGTAGTCGATCTGCTTATTTGTCGGGATTCTTCGCTGCGCTCAGAATGACGATGACTGATCTTCGATAACGTCCGGTTAGCAGCGTGAAAGCAATGGTTACAGTTGTTTTTTTTCTTTTTTCTTGGCTGTTTACCTGGCTATAATGCTAATCAGCGCAGATCAAAGTCTTTTTATAATATAAACGTTTTTGGAAGACAGTAAACCCTAAACTCTTAAGGTGATCGAGCTCCTTTTCACTATGAGTTGCCCATTTGAATTTTCTAATATTCTGTTGTTGTAAGTGGCATTTAGCAAAATTCAATAACTCTAGTTTAAGAGTTTTTTTATTTTTTAGTGCAATGAATTCTTGAATCCAAGAATCGTGAAAACCATAAAAATTATTTTCTTCGTGATTAATAACACACCGAATCAAGCCCTCAGGATTATTTTCTCTGTAAGCAAGCGCCATAAAATCATCTTTTCTCATAAGCTTTAATTCATTAGAAAAATAACTATCCTTGGTATTTGGGAAAAGCGCCCTTACCACTCTCTTCCAGGCATCAAGCTCCAGATGATCATACTGTTTAATTTTATATTTTGAGCGCTTTACAGCTTTAATATTAGAAAAATCAATTTCAATTAAATAACTCGTGAACCCACATTCAAAACCCAAAGATTCAAAGAAACTTCTATGTGATTGAAGCTCTGTTACACGGGATTGCAATATAACAGAATTGAGGTTTTTAATTTTAGCTTGTTTTTTAATTTCTGAAAAACACGCTTTTAAAAAAGATTTTAACTCCGAATTACTCCAAAATATGGGTTTAACCCACACCAGCATATTGACTAAGTCATCGGTGGCATGGCTCCAATTCCAATCGCATAGCGCTACTAAAGCATCATCTTCTGTGAGAAGACAATATTCACACCCAGCAACATATTCATTTTTAACATCTTCGGCAGAAGCAAAAAAATAAGTTTTATCTTGCTTGCCAATCGTTGAAATTAATTTTGAAACTTTAGCAATTAGGAGATCATTATCTAAAGATAGAGGTTCTATTCTATATTTTTGCCCCATTCATTTAATCTAATAGAACCGATGGATGAGTGCAAATGTGGACAAGGAATGTAATTTATCTTAGACTTCCTCCAATGATCGAGCTAAGAGACTTGAATCCACAAAACTTTGAGAACATTCACCAAATTTTTCCTGGTAATGAGGGAAAGTATTGGGTGAATTTTAACTGGTATTGGACAAATTTATCACGTCGGAATGAAATGATCGTTGCCAATCTCATCTACTGGAAAAATAGCGGGCTTCCAGTGGGATTCGTTGCCTTTGGACGGCACTTCAAAGACCGCCAGCTCAAAATCCCTGTAGCTGGCGCG
>MGRI01000059.1 GCA_001798105.1 Deltaproteobacteria bacterium RIFCSPHIGHO2_02_FULL_40_11 | reverse complement strand
TGAACACTAACGTTCTTGGCAAAGGCGAATTCAAGGAAAAGGGAAGCTTAAGCTTGGCAAACTTGGAAAGAAGAAGGACATCGGAAAAATTCCGTTTTGGTTTTAAATTGACAGAAAGAGAAGGAACAAGCCAAGTTTTAAAGACAAGATTGGATATTGGAACTAAAAAACTCCCCAAGCTTGAAGTTCGCCAAGCATTAGCTACAAGACAAGCACAAACGGCCGCGACCCCCACGCCTACATTATTAAGAAGAAGGGTTTTGCCTTCGCCTTCCGCACCTGGAAGAAAGGCATTAGCCGGAATGACTACCAGTCCGGCTTTGCGTTCATTTCAAAGAACTTCTACATTTATGAAAAAGCCGCCAAGCCCACCGAAAGCGAAGACCACGAGGCCGCCAAGAGAATTTAGCGGCGGATTTGGCAAAGGCTTCGGTAAATTCAAGGCCGGAAAGAAGCCTGGAATCATAAGCGAAGCCATTTCTAAAGCAGTCTTTGGAAAAGCCACAACCGGAAAAGAAGCCGGGGGATTCACGAAAGAAATGGAAAAGTCCGGGCTTTCTATATCGAAATTCTACCTTAAAGGCGGGTTTTTGAGGCAAAAAAGGAAGTCATATTGATTGAATATTATGGCTGAAGCCTGACGGTGAGGATGATGGCTAATATTCATAAGGCGGTCGGTTTCCAGAAACTATCCTTTCAAAAACTATACTACCGGTTGCTGTGGTTATTCTGTGGGAATGAACAGAACCGTCTTGTGTAGGTGCAAACCATTGATGAAAAAATTCACCATCTTTTTTCTCTTTCACCCACATGCTACTTGCGTAATAAACGGATGTCCATGACATTCTTTGAACATGGATTTCAAAGTTTAAAGCTGTTAAGATTATTACCTTATTGGTATGGTAGTGAACAAATCGTTAATAACGACATTTTGTATAGTCGCATTAAGCTTATTTTCAATCCCTTCTTTTGCCCAGCAGTTTTGCGGCTCTGCAACTATTGATGTCCAGTTAGTAACTTTGGAAAACAGAAATTTTTCTAATTATCAATTTCCAATATTTCGGGAAGGTGACATACTTGCACTGGAGAGCATCAGCATAACAAATACAGGTAATTGCACAATAGAAAACCCTTATTTCGAATTAACCTTAAGGGATGCAGAAGGTAACATAAACGATAATCCTTTCTGTCAAAGATATTTTAATGCGCCAATAAACTTGACAGAAGGACAGTCGTATTGGCAAAAACGTATTAATTGGAATGAGTATTTAGACTCATTAAACAGAACTGATACACATTGCTTTCGTGAATTAAATAACATAGGACGTTGGGAAATTAATGGCAAACCAGCGGATTTAGGCCAACCGCAAAATAGAATATCCTCATGGAGTTTCAGGACTAATGGTATATTTCTTAGTCCCGTCGGATTCCGTGTTCATAGTCCTTTAGAACTTGCTTTATTTGATGCTGCAAAAGAGGCCAATAAATTAGCAAAAGAGTCTAACGGCGTAGCGATAGCTAATTATATCGCTGCCTTAATAGCTGTTCTTATCGCCTTATTTGGAATTTGGCATTCAAGACATCTATTGCAAAAACAGTTTGGTTTTACAGAAGAAAGACATCAAAATAAGCAGGAAAATATATTAAGAGCTTTACATTTCGAATTGAATGGCATTAAAAAAAGTTCAGAAGGATTTGATGAAGAGATACAAAAAAATAGTAAAAGCGATATAGATGACATGGTTTTACAATACGGTTCTTATAGACCTATGATACCCATCTACCCAATAAAATCGATAAACTACGCTTATTACATAAGGGCTTTAGATAACGAATTTAGAGATAAAACGACACAACAATTAAAAGAAACTCTAATAGCTCTGTCTGATAAAATATGGATGGTAAATGATATATGGAAACGGCTTAAGGATAGAATAATTTACCATACTGACACGCCATATTATTGGCCTAAGATAGATAAGCGATTCAAGACAGAAGGCCAAGACCATATAAAAGAGGATTTGAATAACCTAATTAAAAAGGCCCTGGATATGTTAGAACATGATTTCGGAATTAAGCCTTGAACTTTTCACGGTTCAGCAAATAGAATAATAAAGTTACGACAAGCCCAATAAAAATTATCAGTAATGGGCTTCCTAATCTTGCCATTATTGTGAAATCTGTTGTTATTCCAGGAATAGAAGTGGAAAAATAATTAACTAACGTGTCAAGAATAATTATATTTCCTAATAGCCAAGTCCATTTGTTCTTTACAACTATGGCAAATAGCAAAGCGAAAATGCCAACAAAATAAGGCAAAGAGGCTATGAATACCATTTGTTCAGGTCTTGCTATTAACGCTTCGCTGATTATACAGTCGATACAGGTTACTGATTGTCTAACAACCTCAAATTGAAAGTTAGGTGTAAAGCCTTGCGACCAAATAGCTAAAGCGTGAAGAAGCTCGTGAAAATTTACCCAAAAGAATGCAAGAATGACAAAAGGAACAGCCTTTCTTGATAATCTGTAATAAATCCATAAGAACTTTTGATGCTTCATTATAACCTTTAAGTCTATAAAATGCCTTATATGAGCTATTGTATTGATTCTTTGATGGGTAAAAGCTAAAGGTAGGCTCAATTTTAAGCTACATAATGGGGACTTTTTTCCTCAGCTTCCCGTTGGCTTAGTTCCTGACTGTAGTAGAGTCCTCCTTTACTAGCTCGAAAAGGAGTAAGAAAATATTACTTCCTTTTGAGCTGTACACGAAGACCGAAGGTCTTCGTTGTATCTGCTAAGAGAGGAGATGCTCTACTATGCGTCCGGACATTCATTACAACGCAAATCAGGAGAACACAAACGACAACTTGAGAACAGCGTACAAATCATCAGGAGGATTCAAGGCATTTCTAAGTGACTGTGGAAAAGTATACACAAAGAGTTTCGGCGAAGAATGCAAAGCTCTTGATGTGAAAAGCATTCACACAAGACCATACAACCCGAAATGTAATGGCAAAGTTGAAGCTGTCGTAAAGAAAGTCAAGAAATTCCTGAACAAACACGAAGTCAGAAACTTGGACCACATGAACGAACTGCTAAAGCATTTCCAGAAAGAGTACAACAACACGCCGCATAGCGGCATTAAATATTTGACTCCGCTAGAAGTATTCAGAGCTAAACAAAGAAGTGGCCTCGTATGGGGCTGTTGATTAACATTTATAGCTGACCAAGTTAATATCCAGATTCTTTACTTGGTTTACTATAAATAAAGAAACAATACTGCCATTGCTGGATATTGTTGATAATCATATGAAAAAATACTGCAAAATGTGCAGGCGGAGGAGATGATGTCATGGATACGATAGATGCAATATTGACAAGACGAAGCGTAAGAGACTGGTCAGAAAAAGATGTGCCATATGAAATGCTAAATAGAATTCTAGAAGCCGGGCGACATGCACCAAGCCCTCTAAATTCGCAGCCCTGGCATTTTGTAGTGATCAAAAATCACGAAACCATAAAAGAGCTGATGACTTATGCTCATCACGGCACTTTTCTGTCGCATGCAAAAGTGATTATTGTGGTTACTGTTGAAAAGAAAGCAAGGGTAGATGAGTGGCTTTTCGAGCACGAGCAGCATCTGTACAGTGGGGCTTGTGCGTTACAAAACATGTGGCTAACTGTATGGAATTTTGGCCTTGGTGGTTGCTGGGTCACACTCGACGAGCCCAAGACAGAGAAAATTCTTGAGATACCGACTGATCAAAAAGTAATCGGGTGCCTAGCGCTGGGCTATTCCAAGGCAGAGCATCATGAAGAAGTCCCAAGAAAACAGCTTTCTGAGATGGTCTCATACGAAAAATATGGCTCAAAGGAGGTAAAAAAATGAGCTCAAATAAAGTGCTGGAATTTATGGAAAAGGATCACGACAGGCTGGACAAAATCTTTGAGGAATTCCGGAAAACAAAGGACACAAGCATGCCGAAGGCAAGGCCGATGTTCCACGATTTCAAGACAGGTCTTCAGAGACACATAGTCTGGGAGGAAGAGATATTGTTTCCTATCTTCGAGAAGGAAACCGGGATGCGTGATAGCGGGCCTACATCGGTGATGAGGTTGGAGCATCGCCAGATAAAGGGCTTCCTCGAAGAGATACACAAGAAAGTCGTAGAAGGGAACGCGGACGGGATTGACGAGCTAGAAGATGGTCTTCTGGAAGTTCTGAAGGGACACAACTACAAGGAAGAAAATGTGCTTTATCCGTGGATAGATAAGGAAACCAACGAGCAGGAAAGAACAAAAGCTTTTCTGAAAATGAAGAATCTTCCTCCTGAGAAGTACAACAAATGCTGCGAATAGCAAAGTGAAAACATGAATGCCATAAAGGATTTCATGGAAGCCAATCATAAAAGGCTTGACGGGATTTCAAGCACAGGAAGCATGCAGGTTCTATGATAGAATGAGTAATTCAGTTTTGCGGTAAAAGAGTATATACAGTGACCCAAAGTGTGTTTCATCTGCCATCTGAAGATGGCAGTTTTCAATGAATCTAAGATAACATTCTATGGTTGGAAAAAAATATTAACGGCGCTGAGGCTATGTGCGTTTCGTATGACTTCTCCATACGGCTTTCAAAGCGTCTAACAATAAGCGCTAGTCTTTCCAGAGACGCCGTCGGCTGCCGGCAAGCTTCTTACTATCTGTTCTTGATCTGATGGCAGGTAATCAAACCAGCATAAAGCGTGATATGCCTGCCACGGCTCATCTTTATGCGCCTCTCGAAAAGCAGGATCTTGGGACGCTTCGTTCTCTTTTCTTAGGTCATAAACACCCCAGTCGAAACCCGTCGACCACTGCGTATCTGTCGCTATTACTTCCCCCAGCTCCACAAAAACCGGCCCGACTTCATATGTTCGCGAGTCGCCAAACCCGCCTTTTGGTATTTTGTCTACAACCGCCTGGAATTTTGGAGGTACAGCACCCAGATGCCCTAATCTGTACATTATTCCGCACTGGTGCTGTATATCAAACATGTAATGATCACCGGCGCTGTCAGTGAAATATGCCGCTGACTTCAGATAACCTTGCAGCGGGGCCGTGACCTCCACAGGACCGTCTGTATCATCTGTCCTGAATCCGCCATGAGGCTTGAAATCTCCGCCCCTGACCTGTCCCGGATAAAGCACGGACGTAGGCAGCCTCAAGTCTACCGGGGCTTGCAGCACCAGCTTATCAGGGCAGGCAGGCGGCTCGCCATCAGGCGCCCATTTCCCATTTCTGTAGTGCCATGTAACAACCTGAGGCGCTAGCGAATTAATATTTTCTTCAGATGTCTGGGGCAATGTTTCAGGTTCATTGTATGTAGCAGCATTTTCCTGGCCGCCGACAGGAGTTTGTGAAAGAAGCTGCCTGAGCTCCCCGGTGTCGTAGCCGCTGTTTTCCAGGGAATTGATTTTATCGCCTATCTCGATGTACGCTTCAGGCGACATTCCGCCGGACGCAATGGCTATCTGTAACCGCGACCTGACCTGTTCCGCGTCGGCATAAGCATTTGTGCCAGCTTCATCGGTAAGAGGCGCCACAACAGGCGTGTCTGACACGCATCCAGAAATCAAAGCTACGAAAACTGCAAGCAGAACAAGCGCTTTTTTCATCATAATTGTAATCTACACAGTCACTAAAATAAGTTTGCGGCATATTCAAGATGATATGCCCAAAGTCAAACCAATGATACCAAGTTTCCCCCGCTGACTACCTATTTTATGTTACTTTTAAGTGATAAAAAATCTTTATATATTATGCCATACAAGTATATTGGGGTTTATGATAGATTTGCGGGAGCTGCATGCCGCGCAAATGCTTCAAAGTGGTGTGCCGCGGCTGTTAGTGCGTTTTAGATACTTATTAGATTCTGATCCACACTTCCCTAGATATGAAGCCTCAAATATTGCAGATTTCTCTGAGTACAAACATCACATAGAATATTCGAGAACGCTTTACGAGAAATTTCTGAAGGGGTGTTATGTTAGGGTTATGTTTCCAACTTGTAAATACGAATCAATTGACAAAAAACATGCGGATCTTATTGACACGTCAGGCAGGCTTGAGGTCAGCACCGAGCACTTAACTGAAGAAAGCCTTATTTTTCCGAGCGACATACAAGACGGCTGCCGCATTTTCAACGTCGTAGTCGACTTCTTTCCGGGTGACGGCGGACTATTTCTGACAGATCTCGCCAGAGAATCGGGACGCTGCGCAGTGACGCACTAGTCATCTTGAATGCGCCTGAAACCAACTGCTTATATTTATATCAAGATGTCGTCGGAACTGGCGCACATCATTTTTTAAACAGCGCCATTCAAAATAACCAGAATGAAAGCTGTTCTTGCCGGGCTCCTGCTGATATTTCTTTCACTGGGGTGTGTAAACGACATGCAATCAATATCCATAGAGAAAGGCGACCGTATAGCTGTCGAGTATACGGGCACACTTGAGGACAGCACTGTGTTCGACAGCTCTGCCGGCAGGGCGCCTTTAGAATTCGAGGCAGGCGCCGGTCAGATGATAAAGGGATTTGACGCTGCCGTGATCAGGAT